>JBGQKF010000473.1:0-3869 GCA_041499435.1 Gammaproteobacteria bacterium | reverse complement strand
GCTCATCTTATCACCTCACCCGTCCGCAACAGGATCGACTGCGTGCGGGTCATTCAGGACCATTGCCAGCGCGAGCGTGGCGAGGATTCTCTTCACCGAATCACCTCATCCGCCCGCAACAACACCGTTTGCGAAATCGCCATGCCGAGCGCCTTCGCGGTCTTCAGGTTCACCGTCAGCTTGAACTTGCTCGCTTCTTCGAAAGGCAGATCCGCCGGCTTCGTGCCGCGCAGCAGCCGGTCGACGTAGTAGGCGACACGCTTGAGGATTTCCTCCCGGTCAGGCGCGAATGACATCATTGCCCCGGCCACTACGAACTCGCGCTCCTGGCACATCGTCGGCATACGTGCCCGGGCGGCAGCCAGCGCGATCTCCTCGCGGTGCGCGTAGAACATGGGGGAGAATAAGACGAGCGCCGCCGCAGCCTTTGCCCGGGCGCTCTTGAAAGCACGGTTAGCGTGCTGAGGTTCTTTGAGCTCGACCGGATAAAGCTGCAGGTCGAGATGCTTCGCTGCGGCTTCGAGGTCGCGGCGCGCCGGGGGACGCAAAGGATCGTAGATGACTGCAACGCGTGACATGCCAGGTAGCGTCTCTTTGAGCAGCTCCATGCGCTTGCCCACCAGATCGATCTGACGAGAGTACATACCGGTCACGTTGCCGCCAGGGCGGCTCAAGCTGTCTACCACACCGGATGCAACCGGATCTCGATCATAGGCCACCAGCACGATCGGGATGGTCGTGGTCACCTTCTTCGCTTCGATGGCGCCCGGGGTGCCGCCGGTGATGATCAGGTCGACCTTTTGCTCCAGCAATTGCGCTACCAGACCAGGCAGACGCTCGACTTTGCCTTCGGCCCAGACTTGCACGGTCACGAGATTCTTACCTTCGACCCATCCAAGCGGCGCCAGATTCTTCCAGAAGTTCGGCTCCTCGCGAATCTCGCTGGCTGGTGAACCCATGCCAAGATAGCCCACGCGCATCACGCGAGGTGTGGGATCGGCGGCTTCAGTAGAGGTTGAGATTACAGCGGCGAAAAGCAACAGGGCGAGGCATCTGAGCAGCAGGCGGTTTTTTCCGAGCATCAACGTAGCACCTCATCCGCGCGCAGCAGCAGGTCTTGAGTCACTGTGATCCCCAGCTCGCGCGCCACTCGCAGGTCGACGACCAGCTCGAACTTGGACACCTGCTCGATCGGAAGCTCGGCCGGGTTAGCGCCCTTTACGATCTTATCGACGTAAGCTGCTGCGCGCCGCATCGACTCCCTCAGATCGATCCCGTACGACATCAACACGCCGTCCTCGTGATATTCGCGCAGCGCGACCATAGAGGGGAGCCTGGCTTTGCGAATCGCTGCGGCAATCCTCGATTTGTTCGCCAGAAACAAGAGATCGGCGGACACGATTATGGCGCGCGCATCGGGGCGCGCGATCGTGCGCAAAGCGGCATCCAGCTCAGCCTCGTTGCGCGCGTCGAGCGGCACCAGCTCTACAGCCAGCGTGCGTGCGGCTTGCGTGGCCGAGCTCACCCGCTGGCGCTCGACCGGGCTGGATGAGTTCATCAGGTACATGATGCGTCGGACCTTGGGCAATGCCAGCTTGAGGAACTCGAGACGCTTCGCGATGAGCTCATTGCCTTCGGCTGTGATACCAGTGGCCCTGCCGCCCGGTCTGGCGAGGCTCGCCGCGAAGCCATTCGCCACAGCATCGCCAACCGGTGCGAAGACCACCGGTAACCGGGTAGCTTCCAATGCTGCCCGTGTGGCAGGAGCGCCCGGCGTGACGATCACCTGCACGTTCGCCCGCCCGAGCTCGACCGCCAGGGGACGCAACTCTTCGACGCTGCTGCCCGATCGCCGCCACTCGATCACGAGGTTCTTGCCCTCCACGTAGCCGAGGTCGCGCAGACCCTGACGGAGGCCTTCTTCGGGTGAGGTGGCAAGCGGCGGCATGAGCACGCCGATCCGGGTAATCGTGGGAGGAGGATCCGCACGAACCTGCTGCCCGAGCAGCGCACAGAGCGTGACCAGCAGCGATGAGACGCGGATGAGGTGAAGACTTCGCTGCATCAGGTCATGTGCTGTATGTCTGTACGGCGGTCACATAAGAGATGATACGCTTGCGAGTAAGACTTGGCAGGCGCGACTGACGTGGCGAATGGTCATCGGATCACCTTATCTGCGCGCAGCAGCAAGTCCTGCGGTACGCTGATCCCGGTCTGCTTTGCTACGCGCAGATCGATCACGAGGTAGTACTTCGAGATCTGCTCGATGGGCAGCTCGGCGGGGCTTGCACCCTTGAGGATCTTGTCGACATATTGAGCAGCGTCGCGGCCGACTTCCCTCATACTCGGCCCGTACGACATGAGCACACCATGGAGGATTTCGAGCCGTTTCGGGTACAGCTCGGTGGACACTACGGAGATACCTGTGCCGTTCCTTCCCGGCTTCGCCAGGCTGTCCGCCAGCCCTGACGATATCGGATCTCCGACCGGTGCGAACACGACCGGGACCTTGTCTGACGCATCCATTGCCGCGCGGGCAGCCGGCGTCCCCGCGGCGACGATGAGATCCAACTTTGTGCGGATGAGTTCAGCGATCACCGCTCGGGAACCCTCGAGCTCCGCGACGCTTTCAGCCTGACGCCACTCGATCGCGATGTTCTTTCCATCCACATAGCCCAGCGCGCGCAGCTCGTCGCGGAAGCCTTCCTCCTGCCAGACGTTCGACGGCATAAGCACGCCGATGCGGGGCTTGCTAAGGGGTTTCTGTGCAGCGCTGCCGCCTGAAAAGAGCGTGGCTGCGCAGGCTAGCGTGATAAAGAGCCTGGGCAGAATGCGCCTCATCGGATGACCTCATCTGCGCGCACCAGAATCGACTGCGGAATCTCGATCCCCAGTGCTTTGGCAGTCCTCTGGTTCACGACCAGCTCGAACTTGGTCGGTTGCTCGACGGGAAGCTCGCCCGGTTTGGCGCCTTTTAAGATCTTGTCGGCGTACATTGCACAGCGACGCCAAACGTCCGCGAAATCCGGCCCGTACGACAGCAGGCCGCCCGCCTCTGCGAACATGCGGTAGGAGAAGATGCTCGGTACTCCGGCTTTGAGCGCATGTTGCGCGATCTGCGCGTTACGCGCGATCAGTACGGCATCGGGCAGGATGATGAGCGCATCGGCGTGCTGGCGATCGACCAAGGCAAGGGCGCCTGGTACATCATCCGCGCGGCGCACGGCGATCGTGCGCAGCTTGATCTTCAACTTGCTCGCCGCCAGCTCGATGGCCGTCTGCTGCACGCTGGTGATGGGGTTGTCTGGATTCGACAGCACCACGACGCGCGCGGCATGCGGCAACAGCTCCTTCAGCAGCTCGAGTCGCTTGGTCCCCGTCTCGGCGGCGAGCGACGCGATGCCAGTCGCGTTGCCGCCCGGTCTCGCCAGGCTCTTGACCAGGCCCGAGCTCAGCGGATCGGCGACGTAGAAGATCAACGGAACTTGCGGGCCTGCGCGCTGTACGGCCAGCGCTGCCGTGGTGCCAGGCGTCACGATCAGATCCACGCCGGAATTGGCCAGGGCCCGCGCCGCGCTGTCGAGCTCATTTGCGGCCGCCATTCGTTTCTCGTACTTGATCGTGCGGCCTTCTACATACCCGAGCTCGTGCAGCGTCTCCTGAAATGCCTCGATTCGCGTGATGAGCAAGGGATCCTGGTAAAGAATTCCGATGCGCTTCATGTCGGCGCCGGGCTCTGCGGCCTGCGTGGTCGCACTGATGACGAATACGAGCAGTGGCAGGCAACTCCTCATCGGATCACTCATCAGCGCGCACCAAAATCGAATCGGATAATCTGGAATGCTACATCACTGGTTCCGCGCTCACAG
>JBGQKF010000472.1:0-3883 GCA_041499435.1 Gammaproteobacteria bacterium | reverse complement strand
GCGAGCGAGATGGGGCAAAACCGGGGCACAAAAAAACAAGCCGCCTAATCGGCGGCTATAAGTACTTGTGTAGTTGGCGCGCCCGGCAGGATTCGAACCCACGACCCCCTGGTTCGTAGCCAGGTACTCTATCCAACTGAGCTACGGGCGCGCTGCGGCCGCAATTGTAGCAGAGTGCCCCAAACCGGCCAAACCTCCCGGAACGATGCCTGCCCCCACCGGGTCTACCCGCTTCGGGAAACCCGGAGCGCAGAGCGTAAAATACCTTGTGATCGCGCCCGCCAGACATAACTTAAGCTCGTGACCGACATCTCCCCTCCACCGCAGACCGCGGCCGGCACCCCGCTGCGCCTCAACACGGACCAGATGTTCCTGCGCACCACCGGCGCGCCGCTCATCGCAGGCAACAGCCTGAGCATCCTCAAGGATGCCAAGGAAAACTACCCCGCCTGGCACGACGCGATCGGCAACGCCCGCGAGAAGATCTTCTTCGAGAACTACATCATCGGTAACGATGAGATCGGGTATGCGCTCATCGACGCATTGACCCACGCCGCGCACCGCGGCGTGCGCGTGTTCCTGATCTACGACTGGCTCGGCACGCACGTCCGCAGCTCTATGTGGGAACCGCTGGTGCACGCCGGCGGGCAGATCCGCTGCTTCAACCCTTTCGAGCTCTCCAGCCCGCTCGGCTGGTTGAGCCGCAATCACCGCAAGTCCGTCTGCGTCGACGGCAAGGTCGCGTTCGTCACAGGCTTGTGCGCAAGCGCGCGTTGGATGGGCGACCCCAAGCGTGGCATCGAGCCGTGGCGTGACACCGGTGTCGAGTTGCGCGGCCCGGCCATATCGGAAGTCGAGGCCGCCTTCGCGCAAGTCTGGGAGACGACCGGCGATCCCCTGCCTGATGATGTCTTCACCGCACCCGAGACGATCACACCCGAAGGCGACATCGCCGCCTCTGTGGTGGCCACCGCGCCTTCCATTGCTTCGCTCTATCGCCTCGACCAGTTGATCGCGACGGCAGCGCGCCGCACGCTCTATCTGACCGACGCCTACTTTGTGGGCGTGGCGCCTTACGTACAGGCGCTGCGCGCGGCCGCGATGGACGGCGTCGACGTGCGTTTGTTGATTCCGGGCTCGAGCGATATTCCGTGGTTGGTGCCGGTCACGCGCGCCGGCTATCGGCCGCTGCTCGAAGCAGGCGTGCGCATCTTCGAATGGAACGGCTCGATGCTGCACGCGAAGACGGCGGTGGCAGATGGGCGGTGGTCGCGAGTCGGCTCCTCCAATCTCAACATCGCAAGCTGGATGGGAAATTACGAGCTCGACGTCGCGGTCGACGATGCCAGGTTCGGCAAAGCGATGCAGGGGATGTATCTCGAGGATCTGGAGAACGCGACCGAGATCGTGCTGAGCCCGCGCAATCGCGTGCGCGCCAGCGAGAAGGTGCACCATCGCCGGCGCTGGATTTCGGTGCGCACCGGTGGCAGCGCCAGTCGCGCGGCAGCCGGTGCATTGCGCATCGGGAATTCGGTGAGCGCAGCACTCACTGACCGGCGTGTGCTGGGCCCGGCGGAAGCCGGTGTCATGGCCAAGGTTGGCGCTGCCCTCGTCGCGCTCGCTGTGGCGGGCCTCGCATACCCTGAGATCCTTGCGATTCCCGTTGGCATTCTCGCCGGCTGGATCGGCCTCGCGCTGCTCGCCCGCGCCATGCGCCTGCGTCGCAGGCACCGCTCCGAGGCGGAAGAAAGCGAGAAGGAACTGCCCGAACCGATCGATGAAACCACGGCGGAGCTCAGCCGCGCTCGTAAACCTGACGCATGATCGGCTGAGGCCCGCTGCGCTCATGTTTGCGGAAACTCACACTCACGCTCCACCATCCCCCACGGCTGGATGATGCGCACCGTGCACGGACGCAGCTCATCGGCGCGCTGCATCGCATAGCGCTCCGCTTCCTCGCGCGATGGAAAGTGCAGCGGCTCGCTGCCCAGGCCGACCCACACGCGCCAGGTCCCCTCTGCGTGCGGCGCCATCTGGATGAGGAGCCTGTAGCCGCCAAAGAGATGACTATGTCCGCCATAGCGCGATGCCATCGCCTCCCCCAGATACTGTTTTTGTGTACAGTATCGTACTTGCCGTAGCGCCGGTTGGCAAGTCCACGCCAGGTGCGATTGCTTCGCTCTGTGGCGAAGTTTAGTTTCTGACGCTCGCCAACTCGAGTCACACTAGAGAGCCCCTCGCCTCCTGCAGCAGAATCTGGCGCGACTATTGCTCGCGGCACGTTCCGGCTCATGCCTCCTCGGGGAGAGAACGCATGCAACAACCGGCGCAGCTGCGCTTTTCCGACAGCCTTGGTCGCTTTCTGTCCACCAGCGGCGCTCAGCGCTTCGCCACCGGCCAGTGGCTGAGATCGCTCTCCGACGACGAGCTCTACCGCCTGGGCAGCCTGATCGGGCTTGCGCTGGAGCACAACAACGAAAGCGCGTGGGACGATCTCGCGCTTACCTGCATGAAGGCCAACGGGGCTGAGCTCGGCGCACGCAATCTAATGCTCACCGGCGATGAGCTGCTCGAGCATGTGACGACGCTGCGTGTGATCACGACCGTGGAGGCGCTGCGTCGCAAAGGCCGCATCAGGCTCAAGTACGAGCTGACGATTCAACCGCACGCCGTGGTCGAGACCGACACGCCGCGCTGGAGCGTGAGCCCGCGCGCGCACTTCGCGCACTGACCGAACCGTTCAATCAATCGCAGCCCTGCGCCCGTTCATCGAGGCGGCAGCAGAGGGCCAGGGCTGCGTACCAAGCGAGCCTCTCGATGCGCATTGCATACACTGTGCTGTCACTGCTGTTCACTGCTTCGGCAGCGGGCGCGGCGTTCGACCCCAACGAAATCCCGAAGGATGCGATGGCCTATCGCGTGAGCTTCTGCGCTCGGCCATTCCCGGACAGTGCACTGGGCATTCCACCGCATGCGTTTCTCGCGCTCAATACCGTGGATCCTGCGCAGAAACGCGTCTTTCACGCCGTCGGCACGGTGAAGGGCGTACAGCCGCGCGCGCTGCTAGGTCACGCGGCAATGCTCAATCCGGTGCCCGTAGCCCTCAGCACTCCGGACTACGCAGCACTCATGCAGAACTGTCTGATCGTTCCCCTGACGCGTGCCGAATATCAGGCGGCCGAGCGCATCGCCTCCGCGCAGGTGGCCCAGATGTCGCTCACCATCCCGAAGCTCGACGTGTACGGCGTCTACGGTCTCACGCCGGAGGATTGCGCAGACCTGTTCGTGAAGGTGCTGAAGTCGTTGTCGAAGAAAAGTCTCATCGTGCCCAATCCCTTCCCTTCCGAGCCCTCGATTGGGTACCTGCGGCGCCTGATCGATCAGAATCTGCGCCGCCCGGCGTAGCTGCTGCAGGCGTGCCTGCTGCTGCAGCCGCTTGCACAGCGATTGGAGGCGCATCCGGGATGCTACTTCCGTATTACCCGCGCGAGCGCCACCAGCATCGCGGTCACAGCGACGCCATCACCGCGGTCGCGAGCCATTCCCGTCCTGACAACGAACCTGCATGCGTTTGATGCGTCGGTACTTGACGATCGCAGCGCTCGCCGCAAACTACGCAGCTCAATCGTCCAAAGGACAGCGAAGGAGTTTCACCGATGAGCTCGATGACTGACCAGGAACGCGTGCTTCTCCAGGATTTTCTCCAGCAACTGTCGCGTATTCGCGGCATCGACAAGGATACCGAGGCGGACGTAATGATCGCGAAAGCTTTCGCCCCGCAACCCGATGCTCCTTATCTGGTCGTGCAGCGAGCGCTCCTGCTCGAGCAGGCGCTCAACGCGGCGAAAGCCGAGATTGCCGAGCTCAGGAACCAGCAGGTGCG
>JBGQKF010000471.1:0-3888 GCA_041499435.1 Gammaproteobacteria bacterium | reverse complement strand
TCGCGCGTCATTTCGATGCCCGTCAGACGGTGGAGCTCACCGCTACTGTTGCCGGCTACAATCTCGTCTCACGTTTTCTGGAAGCGCTCAAAGTTGACCACGAATAGCGAGCCGGCGAGCGATGCCCAGCGCGCGCCGCCGGCTTGGTGCTGCTCGCGAAGCCGGCGATCGATTCTGAAATTCATATCCCTTGCTGCGGCTTTGCTTTTCGGGGTCCTCCCGCCTGCCTGCGGCGCGGCGGCCAACGACACGCCGGATCGGCTACCCGACGTCGCCGGCGCCACGACCGTTTCGGTGCCGGGCGCCGGGGTGACCCTCAGTGGATATCTGCTGCGGCCTTCGCGCCGCGCACGCGATTTTCCGGGCGTGCTTCTGCTCCATGGCAGCGGCACCAATGCTGAGGACCTGCTCGACACTGCGCGCTCGCTCGCAGATCGCGGCTATGTGTCGCTCGCGCTCACCATGCGCGGTTTTCGCGGGTCAACCGGCGAAGACGATTGCGGCGCGCAGCAAGCCGACGACGCAGTGCAGGCGCTCAACTGGCTCGCGAAGCAACCTGGGGTGGATGGCAGCCGGCTCGGCGTGCTGGGCTATGGACAAGGCGGACAAGTGGCGATGCTCGCCGCAGCGCGCACTACACTGCTGCACGCGGTGGTGGCCTTCTTCCCGGTGAGCGATATCGCCGAGCTCGAGCGCTCGACGCCCTACCAGTCGGTGCGCGATTACGTGAACACGGTGTGCCGCCCGCAAACTCTGGAGAAGGTCTCACCCATTGCGAATGCGGCAGCCATCAATGCACCGGTGCTCCTGATTCACGGCGCCCGCGACGATCGAGTGCCGGCAGCACAGAGCGAAGCCATGCGCACGGCTCTGCAGGTTGCACACAAATCCGTGGAGGTGCATATCCTGCCGCAAGCGCGTCACGAGTTCACGCCAATGCAGTTCGAAGAAAGCTGGCCCTGGGTGGTGAGCTTTCTCGCCAGCCATCAGATGCTCTCGCTCGCTTCACGCACACACGATCAACAGCGGCGTGTGAACATCTTCACCGAGCAGGGATGGGCATCCCGGCTGGGTGGGCGCGGCATCAAGAATGTGCGCCAGCTCGGACCGATTCAGCGCGAGCGCGTAACGCTTACGGAGAACCCGCACGTTCGCGGGCGCAAGGACGAGCTGCGCGAATTCATCTTCGACGGCCTGTATGTGCGCGCACTGTTTCCGGGCCGGTCCCTCGACGCCTACCTGCTGCAGGAGGTGGAGATTACCAAGCCGCGCTGGAAAGTGAAGTACGGGCTGAACGTGGGCGCTACACGCGAGACCATGCTGCAGACTCTCGGCCAGCCCGACGGTGAAAAGAGCGAGTTCGTAGAGTACTTCCATTCCATGGGCATCGGCACCGCGCGCATCTGGTTCGTCGACGATCGCATCACCAAGCTCGAGTGGGAATTTCGCGCGGATTGAGTGGCCGGACTGCGTCCGGCCAGTGAAGGGTGAAGAGTGAAGAGTGAAGGGCGAAGAGTGAGACTGAGAATGTGGTGGGGTGAAGGCAGCGAGCCCGGATCGGCGTGTTGCCTCTCACCCCGACCCTCTCCCACGAGGTGAGACGGAGAAAGTCTTAGGTCCCCTCTCCCCTCGCGGGAGAGGGCTAGGGTGAGGGGGATCGCTCTTCACCCTTCACCCTTCACTGTCCTCTCATCTCACCCTGACAAACTTCTGCACGCGTTTGCCGGTATCGACATCGCCGGTGTAGAGATTGCCGTGCGAGTCGATGGCCATGGTATGCACCCAGTGGAATTGGCCAGCGCTACGCCCTTGATGGCCGAAGTGGCCGAGCGGCTCGCCGGTTTCGCGCGTCAGGATATGGACCTCGTTGTTGCTGCCATCGGTGACGAACAGATATTTCTGCTCGGGATCTTGTGACAACACCACGTCCCACGCCGAGCCGACCCAGCGCGTGGCCGGTTCGACGATGAGCTCCTTCACGAAACTGCCGTCCTTGCGGAACACCTGAATGCGATCGTTCACCCGGTCGCAGACATAGACCAGCCCGTCGCGCGCGATGCGTACGCAATGCACGGGGTTGCGAAACTGCTTGGCGCGCGGCGCGCCGGGATCATAAGGACCGAGATCGGCATCGTCAGGTGTGGCGCCATAGGCGCCCCAGTGACGACGGTACTGACCGGTCTTCGCGTCGAATACGATGACGCGCTTATTCTTGTACCCGTCGGCTACGTAGAGCTCGTCGGTGGCCTCGTCGACCACCGCCATGGCCGGGCGGCCGAGATATTCTTTGCTGTTGCTGCCTTCGGTCTTGCCGGCCTTGCCGATCTGCATTACGAAGCGTCCCGCGCGCGTGAATTGCAGGATCATGTGGTCGTTATCTTTGTCGTTGCCGCCGAGCCAGACGCGATCCTGCCTGTCGACGAAGATGCCATGTTCGCTCTTCGGCCAGTCATAACCGTCGCCGGGACCGCCCCATGCCTGCAGCAGATTGCCGTCCTGATCGAACTCCATGACCGAAGGCGCCGGCACGCAGCACTTCGTTGTCGGCGGATTCAATGCAGCGCCGCGCTCATCGTCGGTCAGTGTGTTCGGGCGCTGGTAGACCCAGATGTGGTCGTGGGAATCGACGGCAATGCCGCCGATCTGGCCGAGGATCCACTTGTTGGGAAGCTGCTTGGGCCAGGACGGGTCGACTTCGAAGCGGGGAACCTGCTGCGCGAGGCTCGCATTGGTGAGCATAGCGGCAATCCACAGCAGAGCCAGGCGGGGCAGCCGGCGCGTGATTGAGCCCATCATTCGTGACTCCTCCAGTCGAAGTTCGTCGACACACACTCCACGATCGAACGTGAACGCGGCAAAAGTATAAGCGTTGCCATGGCTCGCTACTTCAGGCGAAAGATGAGCCAGGATACGTATACGATGAGGATGACCACGACCGGCAGCATGATCGCCAGAGCCTTCCGTGCGCGCGCGACGACTTCGATGCTCTTCGCCTGCAGCTGCTCGGCGCGCTCCTGGATGCGGTCGGCTCGCTCGCTCTGCTTTTGCAGCAACGCGAGTTGCTCGCGCTGCATGGCAAGTGCTTCCTGCTGGCGAGCGAGCTGCAGCGTCTGGTTCTCGGCGATCTTCTCGAGGACTGGAATCAGGCGCTCGAGCTCGGGATTATCCATGGCAGGCGGACGCACCGGTCCTCAAAGAGTTGGCCCATGACGCTACCTTCCGCCTAGTCGGGAGACGAGGCGAGTTATCACAGCGCGCGGTCTCGGCGCTAGGCCGCGGAAGGAAAGCACGCCATGAGCGGAATTTCGAAGTCAGAATGCAGATAGTGTAGCGGTTCTGGCATGAGCGGACAGGGCAGGCGACCTGGCACAGGGCTGGCGGGTGCGCTGCGACTGCGGATCAGCTCATCGCGCTGCGACGAATCCTCGCATCCTTGCGTTTGAGGACATCGGGTTGCAGCTTTGTTCCCAGTCCCGGCCCTTGCGGCGCTGTGATGTAGCCGTTCTTGAGCGGCGGCAGCGCCGTCACCAGCTTGCCGTACCAGTCGTGATAGAAAGCACGCACCACTTCCTGCACCAGTGTATTCGGGCAATTCATCGACAGGTGCACCGATGCAGTGAGTAGAATCGGGCCGGTGCAGTCATGGGGCGCGACGGGAAGCTGATAACACTCGGCGAGCGTCGCGATCTTTTTGGATTCACTCAAGCCGCCGCACCATCCGACATCCAGCATGCACACACTGGCGGCGCGCTTCTCGAACAGATCGCGGAAGCCCCAGCGTGTGCCGAGCGTTTCGCTGGCCGTGACCCACACGTTGGTCCGGTGCGCGTAATCGGCGACGGCGTCGAGGTTGTCCATCTTGATCGGATCCTCGTACCAGAAGGGGTC
>JBGQKF010000470.1:0-3891 GCA_041499435.1 Gammaproteobacteria bacterium | reverse complement strand
CCTCCTCTTCGGTCAGGAGAGGAAAGCGGTTCACCGCCTGGATATAACTCTCCAGGCTGCCAGCCGTCGAAGGCAGCGACATAACCATTGGCAAGCTCTGGATCATTAAAGAAGTCCTCCTTGATACATGGCATTTTAGCACTCAGCGTTTAAGAGTGCCAGACAGCGGGGAAAGTTCCCGACTAAATCAGTCGGCTACCTTGCCTCGAACCGCCAGAGATGTCTTGTGACCGAGAGCCAGGCCCCCAGCCAACCCAGCAACGCAGAGAACAGCAGGAGGCTCATCGCATCGTCCCAGCGCAGGCCGGCAATGCGAAAGCTCGCCGAATAGAGCGCCGCCAGCGTGGCGAGATCACGATTGAGCAGGAGTACCGCCATGCTCAAGACGCCCCATGCCATCAAGCCGCCAGCCAAGCCCTGCAGGCCGCCGAAGTACAGAAAGGGCCGCCGGACGAAAGGGTTGGTTGCCCCGATCAGCTTCGAAATCTCAATTTCCTCGCGGCGCGTGAGAATCTGCAGACGTATGGTATTAAACGTAACGGCTACCAGCGCGGATGACAGCAGCAGGCCCAGGATCAGAATTGCGGTCCGGCCCAGCCGCAGGGTCGCGTCGAGCTTGCGCGCCCATTCCGAATCCAGCTGCACATGCGCTACCTTGGGCCACTTTATCGCCGTATCCCGCAATCGCTCCAGCGTTTCCGGTTTACTGTCTACACCCGTTGCAACAAAAGCATCGGGGAGCGGGTTCTGCTTGAGATTATCGAGCACATCGGACAGGCCGGCGCTGCGCTTCAACTCGGCCAGGGCCCGCGCGCGCGGAATGAAGCGATAGTTTCCGACGTCCGGATGATTGCGCAAGTTCTCTTCGATCGACTCGACATTGCGCGCGTCAGCGTCGAGCTCGAGGAAGATGCTGATCTGCGGATCGGTGGTGAGCTGGCGAGTGAAGGACTGCAGCTGGGACAAGACGAGATAGACGCCAGCCGGGAGACTCAGCGCCACGCCGATCACCAGGATGTTGAGCCCCGAGGCCATGGGCGTCTGCGCGAGCCGCGTGAGGGCATCGGCGGTGGCGCGCGCATGATCGCGCAGCCACGCCTTCATGCTTGCCTCGCCCTGCCTGGGCGCGGCGCTGGAATTGCTGAGCTCATCAGTGCTCGTCCGCCACGCGCCCGTGGACCAGCTGGATGGCTCGCGTGCGCAGCTGCTCGGCAATAAGGCGATCGTGCGTGGCGATGACCACGGTGACGCCGACGCGATGAAAGGCCGCGAACAGATCGATGATCTCGTGCCCGTACGCTTCGTCCAGATTGCCCGTGGGCTCATCGGCCAGTAACACCGCCGGCCGATTCACCACGGCACGTGCGATGCATGCGCGCTGTTGCTCGCCGCCCGAAAGCGTGATCGGCATCGCCTTTTCTTTGCTCAGCAGCCCGACCTTGTCCAGGGCGGCACGCGCACGGCGCACTGCGTCACCGGTATCGAAGCCCGCAATCTGCAGCGGCAGCAGAACGTTCTGCAGCACGTTGCGATCGTACAAGAGCTTGTGATCTTGAAAAACGATGCCAAACTTGCGGCGCAAGAACGGCACCGCGCCCGGACGCAGTTTCGCTACGTTCTGCCCGCTGACGATGACCGCGCCGGAGCTGGCGAACTCGATTGCGGCGACCAGCTTGAGCAGCGTGCTCTTCCCGGCTCCCGAATGATCTGTGATCAACACCATCTCGCCGGCATCGATGGTGAGGCTCACGTCCGACAGCGCCTCGAATCCTCCCGGGTAGCGCTTGTAGACATGGTTCAGATTGATGACCGCAGCAGGATGGGCGGCCGCTGCGCCGGCGGCGCGCGGGAGCGGGTCGTTCATTCGAACAGGGCGGAGGCGAACTCGTTGGCGTCGAACGGACGCAAATCATCGATGCCCTCGCCCACGCCAACGAAGCGCACCGGGATCGGCTTGTAGCGCGCGATGGCAGCGATAGCCCCGCCCTTTGCGGTTCCATCCAGCTTGGTGATGGTGAGTCCGGTCAGACCGACCGCATCATCGAAGGCCTTTACCTGGCTCAAAGAATTCTGACCCGTGTTGGCGTCGAGCACCAGCATCACTTCGTGCGGTGCGCCGGGCAGCACGCGCGCCACGACGCGCTTCACTTTCTTGAGCTCGTCCATGAGATGCAGCTGGGTCGGCAGGCGGCCCGCCGTGTCGGCGATGAGAAGATCGATGCCGCGCGCCTGCGCCGACTGCACGGCATCGAATACCACCGCCGCCGGATCGCCTTTCTCCTGTGCGATCACGGGGACGTCGTTGCGCTCGCCCCAGGTCTTGAGCTGCTCCACCGCTGCCGCGCGAAAAGTATCGCCTGCGGCGAGCATCAAACTGTGGCCCTGGGATTGATAGAACTTGGCGAGCTTGCCGATGGACGTGGTCTTGCCGGAACCGTTTACGCCGGTCACCAGCATCACGAAAGGCTTGGCGCCGGCAATCAGCAGGGGTTTGCTAACCGGTGTCAGCAGATCGACCAGGCTGTCCTTCAGCACGCGCTTGAGATCTGCGGGATCGCTGATGCGTTCGCGCGCCGCGCGCGTGCGCGCCTGCTCCAGCAGATACTCCGTAGACGCTACGCCGATATCGCACGACAGGAGCAAAGTCTCCAGCTCCTCGTACAACGATTCGTCGATCTTCGCATGCCGCCCGAGCAGGGCCGAGAGCTGCCCGCTCAGCTTGCCGCGCGTAGCGGAAAGCCCTTCGCGAAGCCGCGACAGCCATCCGCCGGAGCTCGCGCTCTCGTCGGGCTTGGGATTGCTCTTGTCACGCTTGATGAAACTCAACATACTGAAGCAGTGTCAGAAGTCGCTGGTGCCCGGCATGCCTGTCAGGAACGCCGCCGGGTGCAATGGTTGTCGCGATAGTGCGCGGCCAGCCGTGATTCTAACAGCCCGGGTCTATTAGTCTCGAAACAGCCGCTCGCCTCGCCGCCATGACTTCGTGGATGCTGCGCGCCCTCGTCGCGCTCGTGCTCTGCCCGTTGAGCTTGCTCGCTCACGGCAAAGTGGAGGAGCGCGTGTTGGCCAATGGCATGAAGATTCTGGTGAAAGAGGATCGCCGCGCGCCGGTCGTCGCCAGTATGGTGTGGTACCGCGCTGGCAGCATGGATGAGGTGAACGGCACCACGGGAGTGGCTCATGTGCTCGAGCACATGATGTTCAAGGGCACCCGCGACATGCCGCCCGGAGAGTTTTCCCGTCTCATCGCGCGCGCCGGCGGTCGCGACAATGCGTTTACCAACAAGGACGCCACGGTCTATCACCAGCAGCTGCACAAATCGCAGCTGTCGCTCGCGCTGCGCCTGGAAGCGGACCGCATGGCCAATCTGATCCTGTCCGCTGAAGATTTTGCGCGTGAGATTCGGGTGGTGATGGAAGAGCGGCGACTGCGCACTGACGACCAGCCCAAAGCGCTGGTCTACGAAGGCTTCGCTGCCACATCCTACGAGGCGCATCCCTACCGCTGGCCGGTCGTCGGATGGATGAACGATCTGGAGAACATGCGTGTCGACGATGCACGCGACTGGTATCAGAAATGGTACGCACCCAACAACGCGACGCTGGTGGTGGTCGGCGATGTCACGCCTGATGAGGTCTTTGCCGAGGCGGAGAAATACTTCGGAGCGATCCCCGCACGCCTGCTGCCGGTGCGCAAGCCGCAGTTGGAACCGCCGCAGCGCGGTGTGAGGCGGATCACGATCAAGGCCCCGGCGGAGCTGCCTTATCTGATGATGGGATGGCACGCGCCAGGCCTGCGCGACGTCGACAAGGACTGGATGCCGTACGCCTTAGAGATGCTGGCGGCGGTTCTCGATGGCAGCGATGCCGCGCGCCTGGATCGCGAGCTGG
>JBGQKF010000469.1:0-3895 GCA_041499435.1 Gammaproteobacteria bacterium | reverse complement strand
CTGGGAGCGGAAGTCGTCAACGGCCGGTAATGCTTGACCGGCTCGCTCAGGTAGCGGCCCAGTACGCGGCCCACGCCGTTCATCGCTTTTCGCAACACTCCAGCACCTCGCTTTCCAGCTGCATGACAATGCAATGCAGGGACACAATTAGCAAACCTCGTTCCCAGGCCTTCGGTTCAACGGTCCATCTGTCGATCGGCAGAGCCGAACCTGACACACGCCTTTGCGTCGCACCCGAACGACGAGCCGGGCGCGTCACCTCTATGTCTCGGTACTAACGCCAGCACCTCGCATTCGGTGCACATGTCACGAGCCGGACCGTGGCCGTAACCGGCTCGAAGCGAGGATCGCCGCGAATACCAGGCTGAGCCAGGCACCCAGCGCCACTGTCCCGCCGATCGCGCTCAGCACCGGCGCACGCGCCGCGGACAATAGACCGAACCCCACGATCGTCGAGAAATTGCACAGGGCTACGGACACGATGGTGAGTTCCCGGTCGGTGCGTGCCAAAGTTTCGCGCTCGAAGAACAGGCTGTAGTTGGAGCCTACGCCGACCACGAGCAGCAATCCAATCAAGTGAAACATCGTGAGCTGTCTGTCGCCGATCGTGAAAGCGGCGCACGTGACGATGACGGCAGCCGCCAGCGGCAGCACGACATCGGCCACACGCCGCGGCGAGCGCAGGGTTCCGAGCAGCAGCAAGACGATCGCGCTCGCGCCAAACAATGCGGACAGCATGGCCTGCGCACGATAGCCGCCATACAACGAGTTGGCTTCCTGCTTGAGATCCATCAGGCGAACGCCATCGATTGCGGCCGCCGCATCGGCAAGCCGATTGGGATCCTGCACACCGCGCAGCGGCAGCAGCGCGAACCAGGCGCCGCGCCGCTCCAGGAGCAGCGTATCGAGCTTGAGCGCGAGCCCGGTCCCCTTGAAATCCGAGTGGGCCAGCGGCGCCGCTTCGCGCGCAGCGGCCGCATCTTTGAGGAACGGCTCGAAGAGGTTCGCTTGAAACGGCAGCCCGCGAGCGGCCTGCTCCAGCGCATTGCGTAACGAGTCCGCAGGCGGCAGCGCGGTTCGTCGCTCGCGTTGCAGCTTGTCACTGGGCAGGATGCGCGCGGGAGAATCGTAGCCGGCCAGCGCATTCGAGGCTTGCAGTTGGTCCAATCGCGTACCGACGCGCTCGGTACGCTCGAGCGCATCCTGCATGGAGCTTCCCTCGACCACCAGCAGATAGCGCGCATCGGGTGCAGACAGATCTCTGCGCAGGCTTTCGTCGAGCCGCCTCGCGTCGGCCGAGGCCGGACTCAAGCTTTCCAGACGATCGTCCCACAGCGTGTCAGCTCTGAGTGCGACCCATACGAGCGCGCTCAAAACCAGCGCGAGCATCGGCCAGCGCAATGCTCGTGCACGCGCAATCATGCCTGCGAGCACTGGCGCAGCCGCCGCGATCGGAGTCGCATCGAGATGACGAGGGGCAAGATGCGGCAAGACGAAGCGTGTGACGAGAAACGCCACGACCAGACCGGTGATCGAGAACAGGCCGAGCTGGGCGAGGCCGCTGAACTGCGAGAACACCAGAACGCTGAAGCCGACGACCGATGTGAGCACGCCCAGACGCAGCGTCGGCCAGATCCGCTCCAACCCGCGCTCGCGTGCGGTTCCGGTCGCATTGGTGAAGTAGTAGATGGCGTAGTCGACGCCCTCGCCGAGCAGCGTGGCGCCGAAGCCGAGCGTGATGCCGTGCACCGATCCGAATGCGACACTCACTGCGGCGATGCCTGCCACCACCCCGCTCACCACAGGTACCAGCATCAATGCAACTACCCGCAGCGAGCGGTACACGAAAAGCAGAGTCGCAACGACGATGATCAATGCAGCGAGCGAAATGCGCGATACATCCGCCTTGATCGAGGCGCGCGAAGCCACGGCAAACACGCCGGGGCCGGACATCACCACGCGTGCCTGCTCGGCGTGGTGCTCGCGCGCCACGTTGGCAAGCTCCGCACGGATCAGCGCGTGCACGCGCTCCTGCGCATCCAGGTCGAAGCCGGCAGCGCCTGTCTGCATCACCAGCAATGCACGCTTGCCGTCCGCACTGAACCATACGCCGTCGCGTTTCTGCGGTCCGCCCTGTGGCTGCAGGTCATCGAGCAGGCGCAGCAGCTCGCCGGTCGGGTCCGAGGGCAGCAGGCGACTCACCAGCGTGCCGAGCGGCGAGGCGAGCAGATCCAGATCGTCACTCAACGCTTCACGCAGACCCTCGGCGGTGAAGCGCTCGGGCGTCACACCAGGGCTCAAGCGATAGCGATGCCGGAAGAGGAATTCGCCGTCGGCGCTCAGGCGCTCCTCGTTGCCGTTGCTCACGTACGCGAGCTCGTGCGCCTGCGCAAGGCGTTGCGCCAAAGCAGCGCTCAGTTGGGCGAGCATCTGCGGCTGCGCGCCTTCGATGCCGACCAGGAGCACGCGCGATACCACGCCTTCTCGCAATTGATCGACCAGAATCTGCTGGGCAGCTGTGGGCGAGCGCGGCAGGAATGCGCTCATGTCCGCGGTGTAGTGCGAGCGCGCCGCAATCCATCCACACAGCGCCAGGAACGCGAGCCACAGGACGATGGCCACGCGCACGTGACGCACGCTCAGTTTTCCTCGGTGATCGTCATCACTGAGCGGTCGCCTTGTGCCTCCTGCACTTTGACGGTGCGGATCTTGCCCTGCACGCCCGAGATCTCGACCGAGGTGATGACCCGGCTCATCTTCGCGTCCTTGGGCTTCATGGCGAGCGACCAGCGCTGCGGGCCGCCGGAGAGCTCGACGTCGTAGAAGCGTCTGAGCGCATCGAGGTCCCCCTTCAGCGTGGAGCGGATGCTCTCGATGAACGCCCACAGCAGTGGATAGTCTTCCAGCCGCAGGGTGCGGGTGCGCCCCTGACGCTCGAGGGTCAGCCGTTCACCCTCCACGGTCATCGTTTCCGGCTTGGGTTTTACCGTGCGCTTGATCATGCGATCGGGCGCCTCATAGGTGAGCGTGCCGCTGCTCTCGAGCGGTGTCTTCAGAACCTTCATGTATTTGCGCTCGCTGAACTGCGCCTGTGCGCGCCCGACCTGGCCAAGCTCCGCCATCAGCTGCTCGATCCCCCACGCTTCCGTGGCTTGCGCGACTGCGTCGGCGGCCCAGCACCCTGTTGCGAGCACGATCAAATAGAACACGCGCCGCAAAAATCGTCCTGCTGGAGCTAGGTCCCCTAAGAAGGACGTGCCGTGCAGGAAGCTCGGTTGGACGCAGCGCGCGCGCCAAAGATCCATTCTGCTCACCGCGCAGACGAGGCCTGAGCACATTGCCGGGCGAGCTCCGCCAACGCCTCGCGCGCGATCTTTCCGGTTGCGTTGCGCGGCAACGCATCGACCAGGTACAGCGGGCGCGGCAGAAACGCGGCATCGATACGGCTGCGCAACGCGCTCAGGAGATCGGCGCGCGACAGACCGGGTGCCACCACGAACGCCATCACGCGGGTGACTACTCCCTCGCGCTCATCCGGCATGTAGAACACCGCGTCGCGTACACCCTCGATCCCGATCGCCTGCTGGTCGAGGTAGGCGAGCGAGGTGCGCTTCCCCGCCACGTTGATGAGATCGGCATTGCGTCCATGCAGCACGAACGTGTGGGCGTCCAGCAACTCGAGCGCGTCGGTGGCTGTCACCGGTGCGGGCACATGCCCGCCGCTTACCCACACCCTGCCATTGTCCTCACGCAGCTCGACGCCTGGCAGCGCGTGCCAGACGGGACCTTCGGTGGTGCGGCGGGTGGCAACCATCCCCGCTTCGGTGAAGCCATACACTTCGTGCACCGGCGCGCCGTAGCGCTCTTCGACTTCGGCTGCCATCGCGGGGGTGAG
>JBGQKF010000468.1:0-3908 GCA_041499435.1 Gammaproteobacteria bacterium | reverse complement strand
GAAGTCGATCAGCTGCTTGAGCAGGGCCACGTCGTCGCGCGAGGCCGGCAGCTCGAAGTTGCCGAAGCGGATGAACGAGGGCGCCACCCGGCACACGATCGCACCCGGCTCGGCCTTGGGGTGGCCGTCGTAGAACATGTCGCGCACGACCTCGTCGCCGGTCGCCACCAGGCTCAGCGCGCGGGTGGTGGGCACGCCGAGGTGATGCATGGCTTCGCTGCAGAGGAACTCGCGCACCGAGGAACGCAGTACGGCGCGGCCGTCGGCGGTGCGCGCATACGGTGTGGGGCCCGCGCCCTTGAGCTGCAGCTCCCAGCGCGCGCCCGCGGCGTTGATGGTTTCGCCCAGAGTGATGGCGCGCCCGTCACCCAGCTGACCGGCCCAGTGGCCGAACTGGTGCCCGCCGTAGTTGGCCGCGTAGGGCTGCATGCCCTCGAGCAGCGCGTTGCCGCCGAAGACCTGCGCAAACTCCGGCGAGGCGATAGCGGCTTCGTCCATACCCAGCAACGCGGCCACCTCGGGCGAATATGCGATGAGCCGCGGCGCGGAGACCGGCGTGGGCTGCACCCGCGAGTACAGCGCAGCATGCACCTGCCGCCGCTGCGGACCAACGTGGGGATCGGCCGGCAGCTCGCGGACGAAGCGGTTGTCGAAGCGGAGGGTTTGGGCCAGGGGGCTTGCGCTCGACTTTCGACTCATCACGTCCGTTGCGGACACTCGTCGGTTATCCGGATGTGGGGCTGGTCGAGGTTTCGCGCTCGTCATTCGCAGCTCACGCGACTCGCCGAGCCGATGCGGAGCCCGCCTTAGTAGATCGCTTTCTTGGCGCCCGCACAGATCTCACCTGCAGGCTCACGCCGCTGTGCCGCTGTAGTTGGGCAAGCACGCGGAAGATGTTGGCGGCAGTTGGATTGCCGTTCGGTCCGAACATGCGCACCAGGCTTTTCTCGGGCGTGCCGGTGCGCCGGCTCAGCTCGGCATACCCCATCGAGCCTTTGATCACGTCGCGAATCAGGCTGCGAGCCAAGTCGAGCTCGCCGGCGAGCATCTCCTGCACGGCCTCCTGGAGTAGCGCATCCGCGAAGGTCTCTTCACGGCCGACCCGAGCTTGTACGACTTCATCGAATGAACGCCCACGTGGCGCATTGCTCATAATTCTTGCCTCCTAACTGCGCTTGCGACGCAGCCTGTAGTCGGCCCAGCGGCCCTGTGCGGCAGCGATGTCCTGTTGCTGGTGCTGCTTGGTTCCGCCCCCAAGCAGGACGATCAAGCGGTCACCGTCCCGCCCGAAATACACACGATAGCCCGGTCCCCAATCGATGCGTCGCTCCAGCACTCCGCTTCCGACTGGCTTGACTTCAGAAAGGTTGCCCGCTGCGATTCGCTTGAGTGTCGTGGTCACCTTCGCTGCGGCGTGAACGTCGAGGTCATCAAACCAAACCCGAAACGGCTCGCGCCCGCTTGAATCCTGGTAAGTGACCAGCTCGAGCATTGCTTAAGGTAACATATACGTTACACCATGTCCACAGAATACGCGCGCTCATTTGGGTATTGTCAACTTCAGCTGAGGATGCTGCAATGACTGCATGAATACCCTATCGACCCCCAACTACCGCGGTTATCGCTTCCCGCGCCGGATCATCGCGCACTGCGTTTGGCTCTATTTTCGCTTCAGCCTGAGCTTTCGCGACATTCAAGAAATGATGCCCGAGCTAAGTGGATATCCCATACGCAAATGCAAATACAGCCTAACATGACCGGTAGACATCTCGCCCACACTCGTCTAGTGCGTGGGGACTTTTTTGGGGACTCGAGAGCACATAACGGTACACGACAGGGCACAAGGCATGGAACAGTCGGCTATGTTAAATAATTAAATCAACTGGCTGCGCCAGCCAAGCGGGCTACGAACCAGGGGGTCGTGGGTTCGAATCCTGCCGGGCGCGCCATTCTTTGAATAGGGCAAATCGCTTGTCCTTTGTTCGGTGCCGTCTCCCGAGGCAGCGCCGCTTACCGGAGCCGCGGCGATGGACTACGCTGCCTTCTTTGTCCGAGACCCTCAAATCTGCGGCGGCCAGTTGACCGTAAAGGGTACGCGAGTGACGGTTCGCACCATCCTGGCCAGCCTCGCGGAGGGTGCCACCCAGGATGAAATACTCGCAGATTTCCCAACGTTGACGCGTGACGCGGTACGCGCCGTTATCGCCTTCGCGGCCGCAAGCGCAGAAGAAGATCTCCCGTTGCCTCCGATTCCAGCGATCTAATGCGCCTCAAGCTTGACGAGAACATCCCGCATCGACTTACGGGGTTCTTGTCGCAGCTTGGACATGACGTGGGGTGGGTGTTTTCTGGTTGCGACTGATAAGAAACTCAGAATTCACAGGCCTGAATGAGGCGCCAGCGGGGCGCAACAGTGCTGTGTTGCAGGTCATGCTTGGGGTAGGTCTAGCTTGCATGCCAACACGCAGCTCAGGTATAAGGTATAGGCCTGACCCCAGAGATGCACGCTGACCCCAGAGATGCACGCCTGGTGCCTCCGCTGTCAGAGCGAGCCACTTCGTCTGGATCAGGACGCCGGCTCGATCCGCACAACGCTACTGTCCGATTCTCCCATTTGGGCCGCTCTGCACAGTTTCAAGCAATGCGAGCAGTCCTTTGAGCAAAATGATGGGCGAGGGAGGACAGCCTCGGATGTGTAGATCAACAGGAACCACGGCAGAGACACCACCTACACACGCATAGCTCCCAGAGAAGACGCCTCCGTCCCTTGCGCAGTCACCCACGGCAACAACCCACTTCGGATCCGGAGTGGCTCGGTAGGTGCGCTCCAACGCTTCGCGCATATTGGTCGTGACGGGCCCGGTGACTAGGAGGACATCCGCGTGGCGTGGCGACGCTACGAACCGTAGACCGAAGCGCTCGAGATCGTAGAGGATGTTGTTGAGCGCATGGATCTCGAGCTCGCATCCGTTGCAAGAGCCCGCGTCGACTTCGCGGATCGAGAGTGTGCGACCGAGACGCAGCCGGGCAGCACGGTCGACCTGTGCGGCGAGTTCCGCCAGCATTGATTCGTCTTGAGGCGGCGCCGCTTCGGTGAGCGGCCCGTGTACCAGGCTTTTAAGCAGCATCCGGCGCATGTGTGTTCACCCTACAGATCGTGACCGGAGTAGGAGCAGTTGAAGGACTTATTACAGAGAGGGAAGTCCGCGACGATGTTGCCTTCAATAGCGGCCTCCAGAAGGGGCCACTGGAACCACGAGGGATCACGCAAGTGACAGCGCTCAAGATTGCCGTCGGGTCCTGTCTTGAGCCAGACCAGCACATCCCCACGAAAGCCCTCTACTAAAGCAACACCTTCGTGCGCATGTGTCGCGCACAGTGTCTCCGGTGCGCTAAAGATCGGCCCAGGCGGAAGCTCTTGCAAAATTTGATCTAGCAGCAAGAGGCTCTGCTCGACCTCGCGGATGCGGATATAAATTCTCGCATCGACACCGCCGTCTTCAAGTACGGGTATATCGAATCGCAAGGCATCATACGGTGGGTATCCGGGCGTGCGTCTGGCGTCGAAACTTCGGCCCGAGGCGCGGCCGATGTAGCCCCCGCAGCCGAACTGGCGCGCAAGCGCTGGCGACAAAATTCCAGTCCCCACTGTGCGGTCTTGTAGTGATGCGGTGTTGTCATAGAGCTCCACGAGCTCCGGAAAACGCTTGCCGATTTCGCTCAGCAGCGCACGAATGAGCTCTTTCCCTCCATCGTGCAGATCCGATCGCACCCCGCCAGGTACCACTCGATCCATCATCAGTCGATGGCCGAAGCATTGGTCCGCGACGCGCAACACCTGCTCGCGTAGGTACCCACACTGCGCATGCATCATGGCGAATGCGGCATCGTTGCAGATTGCACCGATG
>JBGQKF010000467.1:0-3933 GCA_041499435.1 Gammaproteobacteria bacterium | reverse complement strand
GGATTGAGTGAGCGTTGACAGCGCAGTCAGTCATCAGGCTCGCTCCCCTTCAAGGGGAGGGCTGGGGTGGGGGTGGGGTTCGTCGTCGTCGCATCAACCCCATCCCCCTCCTAACCTCCCCCTTGAAGGGGGAGGAGCACGTCTTCGTGGGTTCCGCTAGCCATGGACATGCTAGCGGTGCTGCCTCAGCAGCTGGTATTCGGTCTCGCCCTCGGCGCGGTCTACGGTCTGATCGCGCTGGGTTACACCATGGTTTACGGCATTCTGCTCATGATCAACTTCGCGCACGGCGAGCTGTTCATGATCGGCGCGTACGTCGGCTGGGCAGTTCTCACGTGGCTCATCAACTCGCATCTCGGGGGCCTTCATCCGCTCTGGGTGCTGCCCGTGCTGCTGCTGATGGCGATGTCCGTGACCGCAGTTCTGGGTGTGACGTTGGAGCGCTTCGCTTACCGCCCGCTCTACATGCGTGGCGCCACGCGGCTCGGTCCGCTGATCAGTGCCGTCGGCGCATCGATTTTTCTACAGAACGCAGTCATGCTCACCCAGGGCGCGCGCATGAAGGTGTACATGACCAGCCTCCTGTTCCCGCGCAGCTGGTACGTCAATGTCGGCGGCGTACGTATTTCAGCGCTGGTGCTGGTGATGGTCTCGGTTGCGCTCACTCTGATGCTGTCGCTCAATGCGTTCGTTCAGCGCACGACCCTGGGCCGCTGCATACGTGCAGTCGCGGAGGATCGCGAAGCGGCGGCGATCATGGGTGTGAACGTGCGCCAGGTGATTTCGATTACCTTTCTGCTCGGATCGGCGCTCGGCGGTGCGGCGGGCGTGCTGGTCGGGCTGTACTACACGCAGATCGATTTCTTCATGGGTTATTCGGCCGGACTCAAAGCGTTCACCGCCGCTGTGCTCGGCGGAATTGGCAATCTGAAAGGCGCCATGCTCGGCGGTCTGATGCTCGGCGTGATCGAGAGCCTGGCGGTGACCTTCATCAATCCGGCGTATCGGGATGTCGTCGCCTTAGCCGTTCTGATTCTGGTGTTGGTGTTGCGCCCGACTGGACTGCTGGGTGAGAGCGTGCCGCAGACCAACAAGGTGTGATCATGCCGGCGATGCTGCGCAGACGAATGCTGATCGCGATCGCGTTGGCGACATTGGCGATCATCGCGCCGCTGGTGGCGCCGAACGACTACGTCATCGGCACGCTCGCTCGTATTTGTCTCTATGCCACCCTGGCGCTCGGGCTCAACATCGTGGTCGGCTTCGCCGGGCTGCTGGACATCGGCTATGTCGCTTTCTTCGGTATCGGCTCGTACATCTACGCCCTGCTGTGTTCCCCGCACTTCGGCTTGCACCTGCCCTTCCTGCTCGCACTGCCGATCGTCGTAACCGCCACGGCGCTGTTCGGCATCCTCATCGGAGCGCCGACATTGCGACTGGGCGGAGACTATCTCGCGATCGTCACGCTGGGATTCGGCGAGATCACCTACCTGCTGCTGCTCAACCTGGATCGTCCGGTGAATATCACCAATGGTCCGAGCGGCATCATCGGCATCGATCCGCCCGCGCTGTTCGGCTACGTCGCGAGCGACAACACACAGTACTATTACTTGTTCCTCGTGATGCTCGCGCTGGTGCTGCTTGCCTCGCATCGCCTGCAGCATTCGCGCATCGGCTGGGCCTGGCAGGCGATTCGCGAAGACGAGCTCGCGGCGCGCACGATGGGCATCAACACGATGGTGGCGAAGCTGCAAGCATTCGCGATTGGCGCTTCCTTCGCCGGCTTCGCGGGTGCGCTGCTCGCGTCGTGGCAGCGATCGGTGTTCCCGGAGAATTTTCTGTTCACCGAGTCGATCAACGTGCTGGCGATGGTGATCATCGGTGGCATGGGCAGTCTGGCCGGCGTGATCCTCGGCGCCGCGATCATCGTCGCGCTGCCAGAAGTGTTTCGAGAGTTTCAGTCGTATCGGCTGCTGGTGTTCGGATTGATGCTGATGGTGCTGATGATCTTTCGGCCGCAGGGGATACTGGTGCCGCGGGGATCGAAGCGAAATACCTGAACCCGAACCGCCAACGCTTCAGGCGCAGAGAAAAGCAGGAGAGATCGCAGAGGGAGCCAACTCTATATCTGTAGACGAGACCTCGGTCGAGTGCGAGCTTGTCTCAGGCCCTTGCAGCGCCGGCCGAAGTCTCGATCCACGCGAGATCGGGGTGCCGCGTATGCCAGTCAGTCGCTTGCTCGTACGCGTAGGCTACGCGCAACGCCATGTCCTCCTCGAATGGCTTCGCGTAGATCATCAATCCGATGGGCAGGCCATCAGACGTGAAACCGCAGGGCACAGATACCGCGCAGAGGTCGAGGATGTTGCCGATGCCGGTGTTGCGATGGACCTTCATGTTGTACTCCAGGTAGGCATCGAAGCTCGTGTCGAATGCATCCAAGGGCCGCGCTGGCGCCATCGTGGTCGGCACAATCAGCGCATCCACATCGCGCAGCGTCCAGCGCACCTCCCCACGAAGCTGCGCGTAACGTTGCAGCAGCGCAAAGTAGTCCGGGGCTAAGAGCGTTCTTCCGGTCAGCATGCGCGGCGCGATCACAGGATCGAGTTGATCGAGGTGTTGGTCGAGCAGCTCGCGATTGACCGCGCACGCTTCCGCCGCGATCAGCAGTGGACGTTTCTCCTCTGCCCACGCCGCCGCCACCTCGGGCACTGCGATGCTCGAGATCTGCGCACCCAACGATCGGAACACGGATCCGGTCTCGCGCACGGCGCTCTCGATTTCGGAGTCCACACCGTCGAAGAACGTCGTCTCGCCGAATGCGATTCGCAGACCTTTCACGCCGTCCTTCAACCCGCGTAAGGTGTCGTGTGCGGTCACCCCGATAGTGGAATCGTCGCGTGCATCAGCACCCTGCATCGCTTGATAGACGATCGCGGCGTCCTCGACCGACCGCGTGATCGGCCCGACGCTGTCGAGTGTCCAGCACAGTGGGTAGACGCCCGCGCGGCTGACGCGTCCCACCGTCGTCTTCAAGCCCACGATCCCGCACAGTGCTGCAGGCACGCGAACCGATCCGCCGGTGTCGGTGCCGAGCGCCATCGGTGCCAACCCGGCCGCGACCGCCACAGCGCTTCCGCTCGATGAGCCACCGGGCGCGTGCGGCATGCGATGCCATGGATTGTGCGGGGTGCCGTGATCGTGATTGATCCCCGCGGCGCCATAGGCGAACTGCACCGTATGCGTCTTGCCGAGTAGGACCATTCCGGCCGCGGCGAGCTTGCGCACGACCGTTGAATCCTGAGCAGCGATGTTGTCGGCGAGCAGATGCGTGCCGGCCATCGTGGGCACGCCCTTCACGTCAAAGAGATCCTTGGCAGCGTACGGAATGCCGTGCAGCAGGCCCAACTCCGCGCCGCTCTTCGAGGCGCTCTCGGCTGCACGCGCTTGCGCGAGAGCGCGTTCTGGCATGACGCGAATGAATGAGTGGAGCCGCCCGTCGAGAGCATCGATGCGCCGAAGCATCGCCTCGGCGCAGGTCACCGGACTGAGCTTGCCGGCGCGAATCTGTGCCGACAAGCTGGAAATCGATTCGAACGCAAGCGCGGGGTTGGACGTGGTCATCATTAGAGTTTTGGATTGTGATGGTGATGGTGACAGGCTATGGTCATGACCGGGGCGCGTCAAGCGTCGGCGCGAGTGGAGTCTAAACGGTATCGCGCGCGCATGCTTTCATACGGAGGCGAACCTCGACGTGTTATCTTGCTCTCCTGTTCGTCGATTCACTCGTCACGTCGGTGGCGGTGGCACGACATACGCCGCGTCATTCAGTAAGCCGAACGCAAGAAAAATTTCTATGACCATCTCGGAACCCGGAGCGCGCGAATGCCGAATCTGCGGTGTGCTGCGCCCAGCGCTTGCGATCGCCAGCCT
>JBGQKF010000466.1:0-3951 GCA_041499435.1 Gammaproteobacteria bacterium | reverse complement strand
CTCGGCTACGCCGACCATATCCCACACTTCCTGCAGTGTGGGACCGGGCAGGATGGCGGTCAGCGGTTCGCCGGAATAGTCGTTCACCAGGCGCTGCATGGACAATGCAGCCGTCCGCGATTTGAGTCCGAGTAGAAACGCGCTGATCTTACGGTGCGACTCGATGTGGCCATGCTGCTCGGTCGCGTCGTGATCGTCTTCGTCATGCGCGTGCTGGTCCTTCGCCTGAAGGGCGGCGGCGAGCGGGTCGCTCGCCTCGCCTTCGTCGTGGTGGGTGTGCACCGCATCCAGCCCTTGCAGGCTCACGTGCACGGTACGGTCGACCGGCGTGCCGGTTCGCATCAGGACGCCTGCAACCCGGAACGGCTGGTCCTTGTGCAAGGTGAAGCTCACATCTCCCGTGCCATGTGCGATGACGATGTCGCGGCCGATGCCGTAACCGAGCTTCTCAGCGACTTCAGCGCCGAGCACAGCATCATGCGTGTCCTGGAACGGCTTACCGATCGCGAACTGCAGCTTGCGATCGCGGGCGAAGCGATAGTGATCGAAGTAGTCCTGAGTCGTGCCCAGCACGCGAAAACCGCGATGCGAGTCGCCCAGCGAGATTGGAATCGTCCACGCCACTTCGGGACGATCGGCGAAAGCGCGATAGCTGTCCCAGCGCACGTTGTTGGTCGGGTTGCCGATTCGAAACACCGCGTAGAGCAGCAAATGCACCGGGCTGCTGCGCGCACCGACGATCAAATCGGTTCCGGAAATAGTGCTGGCGAAGCTCTCGCGCGCCTCGTGGCGGATGCGCTCGACGCCCAGCAGCAGCACCACCGCGAGTGCAATCGAGAGCACCGTGAGCGCCGCGGTGAATTTGCGATTGCGCAGACTCTTGATGGCGAGCGCGATGATCAAGGGATTGGCACTTCGGTAGAGTGACAGCAGCGAACAGCAAAGTAAGGCACGGTCAATTGCACTCGATCTTCGGCCCCTGCTCGATCTGGACATACAGATAAACCGTCGGCCGCGAATGAATCCCGTTTGACTCTGGCGCAACGTGCAAGTCAACCGCGGGTTTTAGCGTCATCTCACATCGTACCTTGAGCCGCGGCTAACTGCATGAGGCCAGGCATTATGCGGTTGCTGTTCTAGGGAATTACGCTCCCAGCTCCTGCGCGATGCAGTCCAGAGCTTCCTCGGTCTTGACTCGGTCCAGACACGGGTAGCCCAGCAGCAGGATGCGGTCCCAACCGTCGAAGGGCTGCAGCATGAGCGCGGGACCGTCCATCAGGGAGTAGACGCCGACTCCCTTGCTCAACAGCGTGCGCTGCAGCGTCTGCGCAGGAGGAGCAGCACGCGGCAGATACCATGTCAGGTGCATCCCGCCTTCGACGCCCAGCACGCTCGCCTCTCCGAAGCGGCGTCTCAGGCCGGCGATCAGATGATCACGCCGCTCGAGATAGACCACCCGTATTCTGCGCAACTGCGAGTCGAAGGCACCCGATTGGAGGAAGTCGGCGAGGACGGCTTGTTCCAGCCACGCATGCCCGTGGTTGAACAGGTCCTTCACCATCTTCGCCTTGGGCACGAGGCTGGGCGGGACGATCGCATAGCCCAGGCGCAGACCCGCTCCGAGCGATTTGGAGAAGGTGGCGAGGTAGATCACCCGCTCGGAGCGATCGAGGGCCGCGAGCGCCATCAGCGGAGAGCCCTGATAGCGGAAGTCGCCGTCGTAGTCGTCCTCCACGATGAAGCTGCCGGTGCGGCGTGCCCATTCCAGCAGCGCGATACGGCTCTCCAGGCTCATGGTAGGCCCCAGCGGGAACTGGTGCGACGGCGTCACGTAGGCCAGGCGTGCTCCAGCGCGCGGTAGCGCTCGCGGGTTCAGTCCTTCTTCGGTCACCTCGCATCCGATCAGGGTCGCACCGTAGCTCGCGAACACGTACGCCGCACTTGCATAGGTGGGGTTTTCTACGACCGCCGAAGATCCGGGTTGCAGGAGCAGGCGCGAGACGAGATTCAGCCCCTCTTGAACCCCTGCGACGATGAGCACCTGATCGGGGGAGCATAGGATGCCGCGACTGGCGCGAACGTGCTCGGCGATCGCTCGACGCAGCTCGCGCAGGCCGAGTGGGTCGCCGTACTCCGTCAGTGCGAGTGGCGCCCCGTGCAGCCGCTGCTCCACCAAGCGCTTCCAGATGCGATGGGGGAATAGCGTACGGTCCGGCCGGCCCACACGGAAGTCCAGGCGGAGGTGATTGCGGGAGGGGTCGTAAAGGGACGAGTTGCGCCACTGCTCGAGATGAGTCGGCTCGGGGATGCGCTCCTGGACATCGGCCGGCTGGTATGTCCGCCGCCGCGCGTTGAGATAGGCGCGCGGCAGGGTTGAGCCGACCCGAGTGCCACCTCTTCCGAAGGTCTCGACGAAACCCTCGCGCCCAAGCGCCTGATAAGCCAGGACCACGGTGTTGCGCGCTACGCCAAGCTGGGCGCTGAGCTGGCGCGTGGCGGGAAGGGAATCTCCGGCCCTCAGTATTCCGTTTTCGATCAGCGTAGCGATCTGCCGCACGATCTGCTGCTGCAGATGGTCGGCGCCGCCCAACCTGACGGAGATCGGCAGTTGCATGTATCAAACCACCTCGTTCGAGCAACGATACCAGGTCACTGCCGCTGCAGCCGTTTTGGACCCATAACTCGAGCAGCCACTGGAACCATCTACGGCGCGACAGCAGGCCTATGATCCTCCGATGGAGAGGTGTCGGTTCGGTGACCGCCGCCCTCGACAACCGGGAGAACTGCTATGGCGATCTATCTCAGCATGCAGCGCGTTCGATTTTCCAGCGATGATGGGTATGACAAATTCAAGATGGTGTTCGCAGACACGCGCAATCACCTGAAGCCCTTGCCAGGCTTCTTGCATCTGACCTGGTGGGTCCATCCGGAGGATCCGAAGTGGTTCAACGAGATCAGCTTGTGGACCAGCAAGCAGGCGCTGAACGACTGGCACCAGGCAACGTACCATAAGTATGCGAAGGAATGGGCCGCCCGAGGCGCAATCATGGAGGACATCATCACCAACTTCGAGCTGGCCAGCACGCGGCTGCTGCGTGTGTGCCCGTGCTGCGGTGAGTTTCAGGACAAGCCCTATGACCTGCATCGCGAGCAGGCGACCCTGTCAGCGCCCTGTCCGAAATGCGGCTTCCACTTTCCGATGATGCCGGAGACGGCGAGCAGCATGGCGGTGTTCAAGGACGTTGCGGGCTAGTGGCCTGTAACGGCGGAATCGGTAGTGCTTGTTTCCCTCCCTTGCGCAGCGGGGGAGGGTTAGGGTGGGGGCAACTCGCGGGGGTTATTACTACCGAATCCACTGGTACAGTCCACTAGTGTCTCGCCGAGGCTCGTTACACTATCGGCTGACGCGAGCCACAACAAAGATAAAGGCCGCACCCAGACACGTAAGCGCGATGAGGCTACCGCCAACGGCCGATCGGTTCGGAGAATGCGCTTCGGGCAGAATGTCAGAAGCCGCGATATACAAAAGGAACCCAGCGAAGAACCCTAAATAGAGCATCAGAATGGTGGCAGGAACCCGAAACATCAAAGTAGACGCCGCACCTAGAACGGGAGCAAATGCGTCCAACACCAGCATCCCGAACGAACGGAGAATCGTGTTGCGAGTAATGAGCATCAAGCTGACGGTGTTAAGGCCATCGCTGAAATCATGTGCAATCACGGCAATGGCTACGACGATGCCGACCTCGTTCGAGACTTGAAACGCCAGACCAATCGCGACGCCATCCATGAAGCTGTGCCCGGACAAGGCAAGGGCTGAGAGGAGGCCGACGTGCGGGTGATGATGCACGGCGTAATCGGCCTCGTGAACATGATGAACCAATACAAACTTCTCGAGGCTGTGAAAGACAAGAAAGCCGACGACCAGTGCAACCATGGCCCCGGTGGCAT
>JBGQKF010000465.1:0-3955 GCA_041499435.1 Gammaproteobacteria bacterium | reverse complement strand
GGTAGTACCCCAGACCGAAGTCGCGACCGGCCCGCGCGAACGCCTCACCGGTTGGGATGATGTCCATCACCGCCAGCTTCATTACTGCTTCCGGATGGTCGAGTGCCATGCGGTAACCGACGCGTCCTCCGCGATCGTGTCCTGCCACAAGAAACTGCTCGTACCCAAGCCTGCGCATCGCCACGAGCTGGTCGCGCGCCATTGCTCGTTTGGAGTAGCGCGCGTGATCCGGGTCCGAGGGTGGTTTGCTGCTCATGCCGTAACCCGTGAGATCGGTGGCAACCACGGTAAAGTGCCGGCTGAGCGCCGGTGCGATCTTGTGCCACATCACGTGCGTCTGCGGATTGCCGTGCAACAGCAACAACGGCGGCCCTTGGCCGCCGATGCGCGCACGGATCGACACCTCGCCGGTCTCGATTGTCGTCAGCGTGAATCCATCGAACACTGCAGTCGCCGCGAGTTGTAGAGACGCTCAGGCCTCGGTTGTGCAGTAAATCTCGATACAGTTTCCGTCCGGGTCGAGGGTGCGCAGCGTAGTGAACTCGCCCCCGGTCGTAACCTGCGCACCGAACTTCCTTGCCCACTCGTTGAGCGCAGTCAGCGACGACACGCGCAGGCCGATGTGGAACTCGGGAGCGCGGTTGACCGGCTCCCCGCGCTGAAATGCGATCAGCACGCCCGGCCCACGCACGACGTGCGCGGTCGCCTGCAGCCCGAAGGTCTGCGCATACCAGCGCGCCAGGCCCTCGGGATCGCGGGCAGGCATGTTGAGGTGGTCGAGCTGCAGAGTCGCTTCACCCATCGTGTGGTCCTCCTGGTTCATTCTCCGCGCAATCATCAGCATTCGCGCCTCGTCCATCCGTGCAAACTCTGCGAACGTGCCGCGATAGATTCCGTGCTGCATTTTCGGCAACCCAGCACGTAGCATAGCGTCCAGAAGTCGCCTGCGCCGATAGGCCTCGACCGGGTCGAGCTCGATCTCGCAATGCTGAGGATGAGGTCCTATGACTCGCATGCTCCTCTCAGAAAGTATTGGGTGCCAGATGGAAAATTACAGCATGCCCGGGGCAGATCCGCTAACTAATAGGATTTCGGCAACCCTAACACACGCTCCGCGATATAGCACAGGATCAGATTCGGGCTCACGGGCGCCAGCCACGGAATCATGACCTCGCGCAGATAACGCTCGACGTGATATTCCTTCGCGTAGCCGAAGCCCCCATGCGTCATCACCGCCGTCTGACACGCTTCACGGCCGGCTTCGGCGGCGAGATACTTGGCCGCGTTCGCAGCCGCGCCGCATGCCACACCTTGGTCGTATTGCCACGCAGCCTGCATCACCATCAGCCGTGCCGCTTCCAGCTCCATCCAGTTCTTCGCCAGGGGATGCTGAACCGACTGGTTCTGTCCGATCGGCCGCCCGAACACGACGCGCTCCCTGGCATAAGCAGCGGCCCGCTTGAGAGCTGCGTGGCCGAGTCCCACCGCCTCGGCTGCAATCAGAATGCGCTCCGGATTCATGCCATGCAGGATGTACTTGAAGCCCTGACCTTCCTCGCCAATGCGGTCCTCGGCCGGCACTTCCAGCCCTTCGATGAAGAGCTCATTGGAGTCGACTGCCTTGCGCCCCATCTTCTCGATCTCGCGCACGAGCACATGGTTGCGATCGAGCTGCGTGTAAAAAAGACTCAGCCCGTCGCTCGGTTTGGTCACCTCTTCCAGGGCCGTGGTGCGTGCGAGCAGCAGCATCTTGTCGGCGACTTGAGCGGTCGAGATCCAGACCTTCTGACCATTGACGATGTAGCGATCACCATGACGGTCCGCCTTGGTCTTGAGCTGCGTCGTGTTGAGGCCTGTGTTCGGCTCAGTGACGGCGAAGCATGCCTTGGCCTTTCCCTGCGCAATCGGCGGCAGCATGCGCCGCTTCTGTTCCGAATCGGCGAACACGACCACGGGATTCAAGCCGAAAATGTTCATGTGTACGGCGCTGGCACCTGCCATGCCGGCGCCCGACTGCGCGATCGCCTGCGCCATGATCGCCGCCTCGGTGATGCCTAAGCCAGAGCCACCGTATGCTTCGGGGATGCAGATGCCGAGCCAGCCGTCCTGCGCGATGGCGTCGTAGAACTCGAACGGAAAGCCGCCTGCGCGATCTCTCTCGAGCCAGTAGTCATCGCCGAAACGCTCGCAGATGCGGCCGATCGCGTCGCGGATTGCGTCTTGCTCGGAGGTCAGTGCAAAGTCCATTCTCGCTTCTTCTGTGCTGCGGCGACTGAGATCTTAACGCAGAGGTGGAGAGGACGCAGAAGAGGATAGCTCAGATATGACCGCCCCCTCCTCAACCCTCCCCCGCTTTGCAAGGGAGGGAGCAACAGCCATGCTATCGACGGGTCGCGGTCTATCGCTCTCCTATTGTTTTCTCCGTGTCCTCTGTGCCCTCTGTGTCTCTGTGTTGGGTGTAGTGCTTTAGGCGGCCGAAGCCAGCGGACGCCCCGGCCGATCGAATTCGCGCAACAGCGCCTCGCGCTCGCGCTGCATGGCCGCGACGTTGTTCGCCTTGATGTGGCCGAACCCACGCACTTTCTCGGGCAGGCTCGCCAGCGAGACGGCGACTGCATGGTTGTCCGTAGTCAACCTGGCAAGCAATCGCGCCAGCATCTGCTCGTACTCGCGAATCAGCCTCCGCTCCATCCTGCGCTCGGCGGCGTAGCCGAACACATCGAACGGCGTGCCGCGCAGCCCTTTGAGCTTTGCGAGGACGCGGAAGACAGGAATCATCCACGCACCGAACTTCTGTTTGCGCGGCAGCCCGGTATCTGGATCGCGACGGCCGAGCAGCGGCGGCGCGAGATGGAATGCGATGCGATGCTCGCCCTCGAATTGCTGAGCGACGCGATCGAAGAAGCCGCTGTCGACATAGAGCCGCGCTACTTCGTATTCGTCCTTGTAGGCGAGCAGCTTGAAGTAGTGGCGCGCAACGGCTTCGGTGAGCTTGCTCTGTCCCGGCACGCACACCTGCTCCGCGGCTCGCACACGCTCCACCGACTCCCGATAGCGCTGCGCATAGCCGGCGTTCTGATACCCAGTGAGACGCTGCATGCGATCGGCTATCAGCTCTTCAAGCTTGCCCTTGCGTTTGAAGCTGAGTTTGATCGGCTGCGCAGGCTGAGCGATGCGCTCGACCGCAGCGAGATCCTGCGCGGCCAGCCGCCCCCAGCGAAACGCGTCGAGATTGGCTTGCACCGAAACGCCGTTCAACTCGATCGCGCGCTCGATCGCCTCGAGAGTGAGCGGCAACAGGCCTTGCTGCCATGCGTAGCCCAGCATCATGACGTTCGCCGGCATCGCATTGCCGAACAGCTTCGTGGCCAACCCGGTCAGATCCAGCCAGTGCGCGCGCCCCTCGCCGACGTTGCGCGCGATGATCGCACGCAACTGTTCGACGGGGAAATGCAGATCCGCGTCCTGCGTGAACTGCCCTGGCATGATCTGCGCGGAGTTGCCGATGAAAACAGTGCGCCCCGGCGCCATGCGGGCTAGCGCATCGCCGCGCGTGGCCACCAGTGGATCGAGCGCCAGCACGGCATCGGCATCGCCGACATCCACTCGTGCAGCCGACAGCGCTTCCTGGTTGCACGCGAAGTGCAGGTGCGAGGTCACGCCGCCGTTCTTCTGGGACATCCCGGTCATGTCCAAGGTCAGCACGCCTTTGCCGTCCAGTTGCGCAGCGACGCCGAGGATTGCAGTCGCGGTCAGAATGCCGGTGCCGCCGATGCCGGTGACCAGGATGTTGTAAGGATGCTCGAGCGCGGGCATCTGCGGCTCAGGCAATTGAGCGACGCGTTCGAGCGGCAAGGTGCGATCGTTGCCCGCGGGACCTTTGCGCAGCTTGCCGCCTTCGACCGAGACGAAGCTCGGGCAGAAGCCTTGGACGCACGAGTAGTCCTTGGTGCAG
>JBGQKF010000464.1:0-3955 GCA_041499435.1 Gammaproteobacteria bacterium | reverse complement strand
GGCGAGCCGGGCGCGTCCATCCCATCGGTGTGCGCCAAATTGATCGAAGCCTACGGCGCGCAGGTGTTCGATTCCGGATCGATGGCGGAGATGACACCGTGGATGAGCGCGTCCGGCACCGCTGAGAGCTCACCGGGAATGCTGCTGTGGCAGGACATCGTGTACACCGAGGTGTGCGATCCGCAGACGTTCCGGCGTGTGCCGTACGGGCAGCGCGGCACGCCGGTGTACACGCATCTCGAGCGTACCTCGCAGCCGATGATCCGCCTGGTCTCGGGCGACCTCACCATCTGGGAGGATGGGGCCACCCCGTGCGGCCGGACCTATCCGCGGCTGCCGCAGGGCATCTTCGGGCGCATCGACGACATGTTCACCATCCGTGGCGAGAACGTCTATCCGAGCGAGATCGACGCGGTGCTGAATGCGTTGCCCGGCTACGGCGGCGAGCATCGCGTCGTCATCACGCGCGAAGGGGCGATGGACGAGCTGCTGATCCGTGTCGAGCCGACTGCACCGGTGTTCGCCGACGCACACCACCAGCAGCGATTCAAGCACGAGGTGCATGGCAGGATTCTGAAAACGCTGGCGGTGCGTGCGGTGGTGGAAGTGGTGGAGCCGGGAAGCTTCCCGCGCACCGACTTCAAAGCGCGGCGCGTGATCGACGATCGCGAAGTGTTCCGTGAGCTCAACCAAAAGTTGAAGGCTTGATCCGTGGCGGCAGCGGTCTCGTCGATGGATCTGCTGGATCGGATGCGCAACGGCGACACAGTGGCGCTGGGCCGTCTGATCTCACGTGCGGAAGCCGGCGTCGATGAAGCGCGCGGGACGCTGGCGGTGATCTACAAGTCCACCGGCAAGGCGCATATCGTCGGCATCACCGGCGTGCCGGGCAGCGGCAAGTCGACACTGGTGAGCCGGCTGGTGCAGGCGATCAGAACCGATGGACGCCGCGTGGGCGTGATCGCGATCGATCCGTCGAGCCCGTTCTCGGGCGGCTCGATTCTCGGCGATCGCATCCGCATGACCGATCTCGTCCTCGATCCGGGCGTATTCATTCGCAGCATGGCCACGCGCGGGGCCACCGGCGGCCTTGCCGGCGCGACACTCGCGGCCGCGGATATTCTCGATGCCGGCGGCTTCGACGTGATCATCATCGAGACCGTCGGCGTTGGCCAGGACGAAGTGGAGATCGCACGCGCTTCGCACACGACGGTGGTGGTCTCGGCGCCAGGACTGGGCGATGACATTCAGGCGATCAAAGCGGGTATCCTGGAGATCGCGGACATCCATGTGGTGAGCAAGTGCGATCGGCCCGATGCGAATCGCACCATCGCCGACTTGAAGAACATGCTGAGCCTGTCGGCCGCGCCCACCGAAAAACCGGCATGGCAGGTGCCGGTGGTGGCGACCAGCGCGCAGAGCGGGCAGGGCGTGGTGGAGCTGCTCGAAGCCATCGATCGTCACCGCGCCGTGACGATTGCCTCGGCGCTGGGTGCTTCGCGGCTGCGCCACATCGCGGAGTATCGCGCGCTCAAGACCGCCGAGGATCTGTTGCGCAGACGATTCGCCGCCGCACGCAATGCGCAGCTTGCGCAGATCGTCGAGCAGATCTCGACGCGAGCGCTGGACCCCTTCTCCGCCGCGGAGCAACTGTTGAACGAAGCCTCTTCGATTCTGGTGAAGCCATGAATGCACCCAAAGATCCCTCGCCCTCCGCCTCGCTCGAGCAGCAGCTCGAGCTGTGGGAACGCAACGAAGTCGCAACCTTCCTGAAGAAGCAGAAGGAGCGCCAGGACCAGTTCTACACGCTCGGCGGAATTGCGGTGAAGCGCGTGTACACGCCGCTCGATGTGACCACACCGCAGGAAGACATCGGGCTGCCGGGCCAGTATCCGTTCACGCGCGGCCCCTATCCGACCATGTATCGCAGCCGCCTGTGGACCATGCGTCAGATCGCCGGGTTCGGCACCGGGGAGGACACCAACAACCGCTTCAAGTATCTCATCGCGCAAGGTCAGACCGGGCTGTCGACCGACTTCGACATGCCCACGCTGATGGGCTACGACTCCGACCACCCGATGAGCGAAGGCGAGGTCGGGCGCGAGGGCGTGGCGATCGATACGCTCGCCGACATGGAAGCGTTGTTCGACGGTATCGACCTGGAGAGCACCTCGGTGTCGATGACCATCAATCCCACCGCCTGGATATTGCTGGCGATGTACATCGTGCTCGCGCAACAGCGCGGCAACGATCTGAACAAGCTGTCCGGCACCATTCAAGCCGACATCCTGAAGGAGTACGTGGCGCAGAAGGAATACATCTATCCGATCGCGCCGTCGGTGCGCATCGTGCGCGACTGCATCACGTACTGCGCCAGGAACATGAAGCGCTACAACCCGATCAACATCTCGGGCTATCACATCAGCGAGGCGGGCGCTTCTCCGCTGCACGAGGTGGCGTTTACCATGGCCAACGCGATCACCTATGTCGGCGAGGTGTGCAAGACCGGAATGCACGTCGATGACTTCGCGCCGCGTCTGGCGTTCTACTTCGTGTGCCAGGCCGATTTCTTCGAGGAGATCGCGAAGTTCCGCGCCGCGCGGCGGGTCTACGCGAAGATCATGAAGGAGCGCTTCGGCGCGCGCAACCCGGAGTCGATGCGGCTGCGCTTCCACTGCCAGACCGCGGCGGCTTCGCTCACCAAACCGCAGCCCAAGGTGAACATCATCCGCACTTCGCTGCAGGCTATGGCGGCGGTGCTGGGCGGCGCACAAAGCCTGCACACCAACGGCATGGACGAAGCCTTCTCGATCCCGACCGAGGAGGCGATGAAGATCGCGCTGCGCACACAGCAGGTGATCGCAGACGAAACCAGTGTCGCGCAGGTGGTCGATCCGCTGGGCGGGTCGTACTTCGTCGAATGCCTCACCAGCGAGTACGAACGCGGGATCTTTGCCGTTCTGGACGAGGTGGAGAAGGGCGGGGGCACGATCAAGCTGATCGAGCAGGGCTGGTTCCAGAAGCACATCGCGGACTTCGCCTACGAGACGGCGCTGCGCAAGCAGAGCGGCGACAAGCCGGTGATCGGCGTCAACAAGTATGTCGAGAAGGATGAGAACCCGGATATCGAGATCCACGCCTACGATCCCACCACCGCGAAGCGACAGATCGAACGGCTGCAGCGCGTGCGGCGGGAGCGGGACAGTGCGAAGGTGAATCGGCTGCTCGATCAACTCATCGGGGTGGCGAAGGACGAGACGCAGAACATCATGCCGGTGACCATCGAGCTGGTGCGTGCGGGGGCGTCGATGGGCGATATCGTGGAGAAGTTGAAGACGCTGTGGGGGACGTATCGGGAGAATCCGGTGTTCTAGGTCACTAAACCCAACACAGAGGCACAGAGAGCACAGAGGACACAGAGACGTCTCTAAACGAATTCTGGAATTCAACACATGATCATCGTTCCTTATCTCAACTACACACCAAAGATCGATCCGTCGGTCACTGCGCAGCGCTGGACGGCGGTGATCGGGCGCGCGCAGGTCGGCGCGCGCACGCGTCTGGGCGAGCTGGTCACGCTGCGCGCCGACGGCGAAACCATCGACATCGGGTCCGACTGCTGGTTCGGCGACATGAGCACCGTGCACATTGCGGACGGTGTGTATCCCAGCTCGACAGGGGCGCGCGTCACGGTGGGCCGCTATGGATTGGTGCACGCGTGCGCCATTGCAGAGGACTGCGTCATTGGCGAGCACGCGGTCGTGATGGACGGATGTCAGGTCGGTGCCGGCGCGGTCATCGCTGCGGAAAGCATCGTGCCCCCGGGAAAGACACTGGAAGGCGGCTGGCTGTATGCGGGCTCGCCCGCACGACCGGTGGAGCAGATCTCGAAGCAGCGGCTCGCGCTATTTCACCAGGTGCTGCGCAATGGCGGCGGTGTTGAAGCTGATCTCGT
>JBGQKF010000463.1:0-3962 GCA_041499435.1 Gammaproteobacteria bacterium | reverse complement strand
TTCTGCACTTATCAGGCGTTGCATGCCCATTTGCTCGCACAGGACACGGCGCTATGGGGCTGGCCGGTGTGGCCCGCCCAATATCGCGATCCAGGCTCGCCAGAGGTGGCTGCCTTCGTGCGCGCACACCGGCAACGCATCGATTACTTCGCCTGGCTGCAATGGCAATGCGAGCGCCAGCTCGATGCAGTAGGTACGCACGCCTGGAATCTCGGCCTCGGCGTAGGCCTGTATCAGGACCTGGCGGTGAGCGTCGATCGCGCCGGCGCAGAAGCATGGTCCTTCCAGGATCTGTACGCGGCGGACGTGAGCGTAGGCGCACCGCCAGACGACTTCAGTCTCCAGGGGCAGAACTGGGGCTTGCCGCCGATGATTCCGCGTCGCCTGGAGGAGCTCGCATACGAACCGTTCATAGCCCTGCTTCGCGCAAACATGCGCGCCGCTGGCGCGCTGCGCATCGATCATGTGATGGGCCTCATGCGGCTGTTCTGGATTCCGCCGAATGCACCGGCCGCAGAAGGCACGTACGTTTACTATCCGCTGCGTGAGCTGCTGGCGATTCTAGCCCTCGAGAGCCAACGCAACCAATGTCTGGTGATCGGCGAAGATCTGGGAACGGTGCCGGACGAGTTGCGTGCTGCACTGGCACCGCTCGGGGTTCTATCGTACCGCTTGCTCCTGTTCGAAAAGGAATCCGACGGCAGCTACAAGCTCCCCGAACGCTATCCGCGACAGGCGCTGGTAGCGCCCACCACGCACGACCTGCCCACGCTCGCGGGATTCTGGGTCGGACGCGACCTGGAAGTGCGCGCGAGCCTCAACATGTTCCCATCGGAGGGAGACCGCTCGGAGCGGTTGGTGCGCAGAGCCGAGGAGCGCGTGCGTCTGCTGCTCGCGTTGGAACGCACGCAGTTGCTGCCCGAAGGCATGACTGTACAGGCGGTCGCGGCCCCCGAGATGACTGCGCAACTTGCGCTCGCCATCTTCATCTACCTCGCGCGCACACCTTCGCAGGTCATGGTGGTGCAACCCGAAGATATATTCGGGGCGCTGGACCAGATCAACCTCCCAGGCACGACCGATCAGTATCCAAACTGGCGGCGCAAGATCGCGCTCAATCTCGAGCAGTGGTTGGACGATGCGCGCCTGCCGCTGGTGGCCGAAGCGCTGCGGCACGAGCGTGTCGGTGGCGTCGCGCCGCGCGAAGAGACCCCGCCCGCAGCGAAGGCGCGCTCCACACCGACTATCCCGCGCGCTACGTATCGCATGCAGTTCAACCGCGACTTCACCTTTCGCGATGCGCAAGCGGCGGTGCCCTATCTGCACCGGCTCGGTGTCACTCATCTGTATGCATCCCCATATTTGAAGGCCCGCCCCGGCAGCCCGCACGGCTACGACATCATCGATCACAACGCGCTCAATCCCGAGATCGGCTCGCTCGAAGAGTTCGAGGCGATGGTGGCCACGCTCAAATTGCATGACATGGGCCAGCTCGTGGATGTGGTGCCCAATCACATGGGCGTGATGGGCGCCGACAACCAGTGGTGGCTGGACGTGCTGGAGAACGGTCCGGCGTCCGCATACGCCGAGTTCTTCGACATCGACTGGCGCCCGGCCAAGCCCTCGCTGCGCGGCAAAGTGCTGGTACCTGTACTCGGGGATCAATACGGAATCACGCTGGAACGCGGCGAGCTGAAGCTCACCTTCGACGAGCAACGCGGCGAGCTGAGCGTGTGGTACTACCACCACCGCTTTCCGATCGATCCGAGCCAGTATCCGCGGGTTCTCGGCGAAGGCATCGAGCGTCTGGATGCGCGCATCGGCGCGGCGCATCCGGATGCGCTCGAGCTGCGCAGTCTGATCACCGCGCTGGGACACCTGCCCGACCGCGGTGAAGCGCATCCGCAACGGCTGGCCGAGCGGCAGCGGGACAAAGAGCTGCACAAGCAGCGGCTCGCCGCGTTGTACGCACGCTCTCCGGACGTGGCGCATTTCGTCAAAGAGAACATGCGCGACATCGGCGGCACCGCCGGCGAGCCGGCGAGCTTCGACCGACTCCACGTGCTGCTGGAGGCGCAGGCTTATCGTCTGGCCTACTGGCGCGTTGCATCCGACGACATCAACTACCGCCGCTTCTTCGACATCAACGATCTCGCCGCATTGCGGATGGAAAACGCGCGCGTGTTCGAAGCCACCCATCGTCTGCTTCTGGAATGGCTCGACACCGGCAAGATCGATGCATTGCGCATCGATCACCCGGATGGACTATACGACCCGGCCCAGTATTTCCACCGACTGCAGGCCCGCGGGGCGAGTCCGATCGCAGCGGAAAGCGTGCCAGCCCCGGCGGAGCGCAGCACCTACGTCGTCGTGGAGAAGATTCTGGTGGGACCCGAGCGCCTACCGCTCGACTGGCCGGTGTTCGGTACCACCGGGTACGAGTTCGGCGCGCTCGTGAATGGCGTTTTCGTGGATCCGTCCGTCGGCACTTCGCTCGAGCATACCTACCGCGGCTTCATCGGGCGCACGTTGAGCTATCCCGCGCTGCTGTATCAGTCCAAGCGCCTCATCATGCGCACAGCCCTCGCCGGCGAGCTCAATGTGCTCGCCAATGCGCTGCTGCGCATCGCTGAGGCGGACCGGCGCACCTGCGACTTCACCTTCAACAGCCTGCGCTACGCGTTGCGCGAAATTGTGGCGAGCTTTCCGGTGTATCGCACGTACGTCGCATCCGGGCGCATCTCCGAGGTCGACCGACTATATATAGAACAGGCGGTCGACGGCGCCAAGAGCCGCAGCCGCGCCGCCGATGTCAGTGTGTTCGACTTCGCGCGCGAGGTCATGCTCACCAGCATCGCTGAAGGCAAGGACGATGCGTATCGCGAAGCGGTGCTTTCGTTTGCCATGAAGCTGCAGCAGTACACGGCGCCGGTGATGGCCAAGGGCATGGAGGACACGACGTTCTACATCTACGCGCGCCTCATCTCGCTGAACGAGGTCGGCGGCGACCCGCGGACGTTCGGAGTGTCGACCATGGCGTTTCACCGTGCCAATCGCGAGCGGCACAAACACTGGCCCCACAATCTCCTCACCACATCCACCCATGACAGCAAACGCGCGGAAGACGTGCGCATGCGCATCGATGTGTTGTCGGAGCTTGCCGAAGAGTGGCGCGCGAAAGCGATGTCATGGCATCGGATCAATCGCGGCAAAAGGCAGCGTCTCGCTGGCGAACCGGTGCCGGATCGCAATGAAGAGTATCTGCTGTACCAGACGCTGGTAGGGGCGTGGCCGCTGGAGGAGCTCGACGCGGCGGGCATGGAAGCGCTGCGCGGGCGCGTCCGCGAATACATGCTCAAGGCCATTCGCGAGGCGAAGGTGCACACCTCCTGGATCAATCGCAACGAGCCCTACGAGCAAGCGGTCGTAGAGTTCGTCGATGCTTTGCTGGTGAACGAGCCCTCGGCGTTTGTGCAGGAATTTCTCGCGTTCCAGCGCAAGGTCGCGCGGCTGGGAATGTACAACAGCTTGTCGCAGGTGCTGCTCAAATTCACCGTGCCCGGCGTGCCGGATCTCTATCAGGGCACCGAGCTGTGGAGCTTCGATCTCGTGGATCCGGATAACCGGCGGCGCGTGGACTATGCCTTGCGCGCACGACTGCTGGATGAAATGGCAGCATCGGCAGAGCTCGATGCCGATCGACTGCCTGGCTTCGCGCGGTCCTTGTTAGAGTCGATGGTGAACGGTCGCATCAAGCTCTACTTCACGTGGAAGCTGCTCGCGCTGCGCGCACAGCTCGATGCCGTGTTCCGGTTCGGCGAGTACGTGCCGCTACGGGTGACCGGCACGCAGTCGGATTGCGTCATTGCATTCGTCCGCAGCCACGAGGGCACCGATGTCGTTGTCGTCGTCAGCCGCTTCTTCGCGCGACTCGGTGGCGCGAATGCATTGCCGGTTGGAGC
>JBGQKF010000462.1:0-3966 GCA_041499435.1 Gammaproteobacteria bacterium | reverse complement strand
TTTGCCATCGAGCTTCGTGATGGCAAGGATCTCCCGCGTGGAAGACGTCAACCATAGTTCATCGGCCGAACGCACTTCCGCCTCGGACACGGTGCGCACTTCACTTGAGATCTTACCGGCTTGCGCCAGCTCCAGGATGACGTCGTAGGTGATGCCGGCCAGGATCAGATTACTCTTCGGCGGCGACAGCAGCACGCCGTTTTTCACGGCGAAAATGTTGCTCGCCGAGCCCTCGGTCAAGGATCCGTCGCGCAGGAGAACCACCTCCGCCGCGCCGGCATCCACAGCGAGCTGACGCAACAGAACATTCGGCAGCAGCGCTATGGTCTTCAGATCGCAGCGCAACCAGCGGTTGTCGGGTGCGCTCACCGCGCTGACGCCCTCGCTCACCATTCGCGCATCCGGAGGGACAAGCGGATTGGTCATCATGAAGACGGTCGGCTTGGCATCCTTGGGAAACGCATGATCGCGCTTCGCCGCGCCACGGGTCACCTGCAGATACAGGCTCTGATCCTCGTCGGGACCGCGGCGCGCCAGCTCGCCGATCAGCTCGGCCCACTGCGTGCGTGTGTGCGGATTGACGAGCCGGATGCCTTCCAGGCTGCGCTCGAGGCGCTGCAGATGACCTTCCAGGCGAAACGGCTGGTGCGAATAGACCGGGATCACCTCGTACACGCCGTCGCCGAAGATGAAACCGCGGTCGAGCACCGGAACGCGTGCCTGCGCGAGCGGCATGAACTCGCCATTGATGTACGCCACACCCTGCTCAGTCGGAACATTCGCGTCCATATCACCGCTCTCCATCGAGACTCACTTGAATAGCAACCGCATGCTGTGCCACGCGCGCACGAACATGTTCGCCACGCCGACTGGCTCCAGTGCCATCACCGGAAATTCGCCGTAGGGCTTGTCCGCATAGGTCAGTCTGAGCACGCCCACCGGCTGCTGCTCGGCGATCGGTGCGAGCAGCGGCTGCAGGCTTTCCAGCTTGGCCTTGAGCAGCCCCGCCTGTCCTCTCGGCACGCTGACGTAGAAGTCTTCCGCGAAGCCCGCCTGCAGTTGATGTTCGCTGCCTTTCCACACCGGCAGCGTGGCGACCGGAACGTCTTTCGCGTACAGCTTCACCGTCTCGAAGTGCTCGAACCCGTAGTTGAGAAGCTTCTGCGCCTCGATGGCACGCGCGAGCTCGGAGCTCGCACCCATCACGATCGCCATCATGCGCCGCTCATCACGCCGCGCGGTGGCGATGAGACAAAAGCCCGCACTCTCGGTGTGGCCGGTCTTGAGGCCGTCCACATGCGGATCGCGAAACAGCAGCTCGTTGCGATTGCGCTGCGTGACGCCGGCATAGGTGTATTGGTGCAATGCGAACAACGGCAAGAACTCCGGGTAGTCGCGTATCGCGTGCACGGCGAGCCGCAGCAGATCGCCCGCGGTCGAGTAATGCCGCGGGTCGGCGAGCCCGGTGACGTTGGTGAAGTGCGTGCCGGTGAGCCCCATGACCGCCGCTTCCTCGTTCATGCGCTGCACGAATGCCGCTTCGCTGCCGGCGAGCGCCTCGGCCAACGCGACAGTGGCGTCGTTGCCCGACTCCACGATCATCCCGTGCAGCAGTTCGTCCACCGTGGCCGGCTGCTCCGGGCTGAGATACATGCGCGAGCCTGACGTGGCTTTGGCTCTGGGCGAAATCGGCACCGTCTGCTGCAAAGTGAGCTGGCCGTGCCTGATGGCCGAGAATACCAGGTAGGCTACCATCAACTTGGTGAGCGAAGCCGGCTCCACGCGCACGTCGCGATTGGAGCCGACGATCTCGCGGCCGGACTGATAGTCGTACAGCAACCATGCTTTCGCCGCTATCGGCGGCACTGGTACTGGTGTACCGAGCGGCTGTGCCAGTGCCATGGGCAAAATGCCGCCCACCATCACCACGATCAGAAAAAATCCGCGCAACATGCGTGCAAAAACTAGAATTATAGCCTAGTGTCGCATGCCTCCTTTTCTCGATCGGATAGAGCTCGTGATCACGCGCTGCTTCAGCCTCATCTTAGGTCCCTGGCTCGCACGGGCGAAGATTCTCGCCCTGTGCGCGGCCATCCTTGTCGCGCTGCTCCCAGCCTGCGTGGCTGCGGCCCAGCCGGTGGTGGAAATCACCGATGCGTGGGTGCGTGCCACCGTCCCGGGGCAGCAGGTTGCGGGGGCATACCTCGCGATCCGCTCAGCGCGCGCCGCGAAGCTGATCGGCGTAAAGAGCCCGGTCGCGAAGAGTGCGGAAATCCATTCGATGAGCAACGCAGGCGGCGTGATGAGGATGCGCAAGCTCGATGGTCTGGCGCTGCCCGCCGGAGAGCGCGTCGAGCTCCAGCCCGCAGGCAATCACATCATGCTGTTCGACATCAAACGGCAGCTGCAGCCGGGCGAAAAGATTCCCATCACACTGATCGTGGAGGAGCGCGGCAAGAGAAAAACGGTGAAGGTGGAGGCCGAAGTGCGTCGCGAGTGAAAATCAGGCCGCACAGATGTGATGCTAATACTTTAGGATGATAATAGCATCGAGCGTATCTGGAGCACGATGCGCGAGGCAGCCTCTAAACGGGGATGTAGTCCCGTCGGTGTTGCCGCAGCTACCATGACAATAGGGAGATCAGCATGTACAAAGTTGTCGTCCCAGCTGTACTTATTTTGGCCGTTGCCGGGTGCGCAAGTGAAGGACCGGCGAGCAGTTCCACTCCCCGGGCCGGCGAAACACGCGTACCGAGAGATGAGGTCATTGCCAATCACACCAACACCATCATCAAGGCGACCTTTCCTAACGGCGATCGCAGCGAATCCGTCTTTGGTGCCGATAACTCGGTGAAGTCCACTTACCGGTGGCGAGACGGGTCGGAGAGCGACGAGGGAAGGTGGACGTTGAATGAAGAGGGCGTCCTTTGCTTTACCTGGAAGAAAAAGTGGGAAAACAGCTGCTGGGTCGACTACAAGAGCGGAGATCAGTATGTGGGGTACGAGCAGGGCGGGAAGAAACGGAGAGTGACGTTCACCGTGGCCCCCCGGGCATAACTGCTCGCATGGATGATCAACTGATCACCTCGGTGATCAGTTGATCATCGACCCATTGCCGCAGAAACCCGGCCGCCTGCGGCGCGGCTTCTTCCGCATCGAACCATCCGCACATTCCCTCGCACAGAGTAGAGAAGTTGGTGCCCTCCTGCACTGTGCGCAGTGCCCAAGCCTCCGGTTCGCTCAACGAGCGGAAGCAGGTGGTGTACTCGCACCGCCAGATCAGCCAGGACACGGGCGCTTCTGCAAGGGTGACTTCCGGCAAGGCCTCTCCCGCATCGCTCGCTTTGCGAAACGCGGGCGCATTGGTGCGCAACGACAGCAGATTCACGCAAGGATGCAGAGCGAAACTGACTGTCGGCCACTGCTCGCCTGGAAGCGCGGCGAGCTCGTCGAAGCTCACGATAGGATCATCTGGTGCATCGAACGCCAACGTCAGTGTCCATTCGAACAACGCGATCTCGCCTAGTATGGGCTGCTCCGACCACGGCGCGGTCGTCTGCAGAAACTGCGGCAACGCGCCGCCGTACCAGCGCACATTGCGGTAGGTCGATGGTGTCGATTCGATGTATGCGCGGCAGGCCGAGTTGAAATCTGCCGTACCCATTAGCGTGCGCAGCGCCTCGTAGTCGGTAGCAAGCGCCTCGATCAGCCGCAGGCGGTATGCGTCGTAGTAGATGCGAAGCCGCTGGTCCGGATCGACGCGCTCGGCGCCCGCCACCCGCTCGCGCATCGCGTCCTCGCCGTGCAGCACATACCGCTGAAAGACAAGCTGCAGTTGCGGAAGTGCGTTCATGCGGCCTCCCGTCGCAGGGCCGATTGCGCGACTTGTCGCGCCTGATCGAGCTCCACTACCAGTTGCGCGAGCGGTGGAATATTGTCGTCGCGCTCGATCATGGTGGATACCGG
>JBGQKF010000461.1:0-3976 GCA_041499435.1 Gammaproteobacteria bacterium | reverse complement strand
CTCGACGTATCGGGACAGGCTCGTCGCGGGATGGACCTCGAACCGATCCGCAGAGGGCCTCCACCCTGAAGGCGTCGCCGTCGCGGTCAGGACGCAGAACGGCGGCACTATCGGCATCGCACAGGTGCGCAGCGTTCTGGGCAACCGCATCCAGCACCGCCTGCAGATGCGTCGGCGCGTTGCTGATCACGCGCAAGATCTCGCTGGTTGCGGCCTGCTGCTCAAACGCTTCCGCCAGAGCGCAGTCCCTCTCCTTTACTTCCGTCCGCAGCTTTGCATTATCGATCTCGACTCCCGTACGCTCAGCCAGAGACTTCAGCAGCTCGATGTCTTTCGCAGTAAACGGACGCACTTCCTGACGCCGAGCGGCAATTGCGCCTACAGCTCGCTCATCGCAGAAGATGGGAGCTGCCAGCGCGCTGCGGTAGTTCGTGCCGTTCTGAGGAGTCGGATTATCGAAGTCGCTGCATGATTCGAGGACCATGTCGCGGACGTGCACTGCAACGCGCTCACCGAATGCTCGGCCGCACAACCAATTCCTGTCTATTGGAAATGGCTGCCCCACTGCAACCCTGGAAAGAGAGCCGAAATGGCTTGCTACCGAAAAGTGATCGTTCTCGACGCGCAAGATGACAATATCGTCAGCATCGCACAGGTGCGCTGCGTTTTCCGCTACGGACAGCAAGATTGATTGCAAGTCGGATCGCCTGCTGGTCATCGCGAGCCCTCTCTCGCCGGCTGTTGTCCTGCCGGTCTAGCTCACCAACGCAGCACCAATCTACCACCGGTACATGGAAAGGTCGATATGCAATTGAGCCCGGTGCCGCGAGGTGCGGACTAGCCGAAAGTCCCGTGGCGTTAATTTGCACCGCGAACCGCCTGAACAGCATCTTGCGTGTGGCCATCTCGTAGATCATGCTGTCGAGCCAGTCGGCCAACAGTAATGCGTCATCCAGCGTCATCGATCTTTCACCGTGTCGCTTCTTCTTTGCTGGCGAGCGCACCCGTCAACATTGCTTGCGCTAGATCAAACCCGGAGTGCGAGCGCGGTGCTATTTTGTCATTTATGCCTGACAGCCGCCAATTCCTAGGGATGATGCTGATGCCGACGCGCGCGATGGCGCAAGACGACATTGTGCTCAAGCTGCCGCCGCCCCAGACGCCGCGAAATACGTCGCTCGTCGATGCGCTGAAAGCGCGGAAGAGCAGCCGGGAATTTTCGGAAAAGTCGTTGCCGCCCGGTCTGGTCTCGAGTCTGCTGTGGACCGCCTTCGGGGTCAACCGCCCGGATAGCGGCAAGCGCACGGCGCCCTCAGCGCACAACTGGCAGGAAATCGATGTCTACGCGGCGTTGCCCGACGGGATGTACCACTACGACGCCGTGGCGCATGCGCTGCGGCAGACGGTGCCCGGCGATCTGCGCCGGCTGACCGGCGTTCAAGACTTTGTCGAACGGGCGCCGCTCAACCTCGTATACGTGGCCAACCTTGCGCGCATGACCGATGCGAGCGCAGAGGACTGGACGTTCTACCTCGCCGCAGACGCCGGCTTCATCGCGCAGAATGTCTACCTCTTCTGCGCCTCGGAGGGCCTGGCCACGGTAGTGCGAGGATTGATCGACCGCAAGGCACTGGATGCGGCCATGAGCTTGCGCCCCGACCAGAGGATCGTGCTGGCGCAGACGGTGGGATATCCGGGGGCCTAAGGGCTATCGGGGCGCTAGCCAGCGCGAACAGGTTTGACCTGCCCAACCGGAAGGCAACTAACTGCTTAGGAAACGCTCGGCTCCCCAACAGCGCCGCGGACCTGCACCATTGCGGCGGGTTGCACGCCGCCAGTCACAACCCGCTCACTCAAGGAAACCGATAGCTCGCTTCCTGACGGCAGAATGCCTGCCCATCGGCGCCAATGCCGCTGCATTTGTAGCTGTGGCTTCCTTGTATGCCAGCGTACTTACCGGTGCCGCTCTGATACGTTACTACGCCAACCAGGTCGACACCCTCAGCGGGACCCTTTCCTTCGGAAGTGCCGTAGATCTTGTCGCCGTCGGCATCGGTCAGCACACAGTAGCCGTGGTGCACGTAGGATCCGTTCTGGATGATGGTCACACCAGGACAGTTCCACGCCGTCCGATGGAACAGTCCCTTTCCTGCATCATTGAAAACTTGTTCCCCAGTACGCACCCGTCCAGACTGCGTGATTTTCCCCGAGATCCTTGAGCTGCCCCGTCGCGCTCCATCCGCTGTGTGCACTGGCGGAACCGCTCTTCGGCAATGCTTCGCCGGCAGCGAGGACACATAGACTCCACGAAGCCAGCAACGCTGCTGTGATTTGAATGACGCTATGGCGCTGCGGAAGGAAGTTTGTATCGCGCATGATTCATGTCTCCTCGGGTGGTGTGTTCGAGAACGCTCGCCATCCCCGGCTCGTTGAATGCTTCGCGGTAGGTGAGGTCGTCCATGGGGCGCCTCTCGTGGTGTTACAGCGCCTCTGCTCCCTATGCAACGCGCGGGCCATCCGCTGCATGCAGTCAAAACAAGGCCTTGGTGGTATTACAGGCGTGACTGGTGGTGGATTTTCACCAGTAGCCGGTGGTGCCGGGTGGTTGTACGATAGTGGCATGACCCCGATGGACCCGCTGCTCGGTGTAAGCCCGGCTATTACTGCCGTGCGCGAACAGGCCCGGCAGCTCATCGCCCGAGAACAGAGCGCGCAGCGCCTGCCGCCGATACTGCTGCAGGGTGAAACGGGGACGGGCAAAGGTCTGCTCGCGGGCTTGATCCACCGTGGGGGCCCCCGCAGCAGTGGACCATTCGTAGACGTCAATTGCGCGGCCATTCCAGACAGCTTGCTCGAAGCGGAGTTGTTCGGCTTCGAGCGTGGCGCCTTCACCGACGCCCGGCAATCGAAGCCCGGGTTGATTCAGGCCGCGCACCACGGAACGATATTTTTCGATGAGGTCGGGCTGCTCCCGCAGACGCTCCAGGCGAAGCTCCTCAAGGTGATCGAAGAGCGGACGGTACGCCGCCTCGGCAGCACACGCTCCGAGATGGTCGATTGCCAGATCATCGCCGCCTCCAATCAAGACCTCGCCGTTGCAACGAGTACGGAACATTTCCGCAGAGATCTCTACCACCGCCTTGCCGTCGTGACGCTCACACTTCCGCCGCTTCGCGAACGGCAGCAGGATGTGCTGCTGCTTGCCGAGCACTTCCTGTCGCGCTCGTGCACGGAGTACCAGCTTCACCCGGCCCGGCGCCTTGCCGACGATGCCAAGTCCGCTTTGCAGCGATATCCGTGGCCAGGTAACGTGAGGGAATTGAGCAACGTCATCGAGAGCGCGGTGCTGCTCGGCGAGCAACCGACGGTGACCGTCGCCATGCTGCGGCTCACGGAAAAACCCCGCTCCGATCTGCTGTGCTCGGGTATCGAGGACGAAGCTGTTTGCCTTGAAGAGCGCCTCGGACATTTGGAGCGCGAGCAGCTTCTGCGGGCACTGCAGGAGACCAACTGGAACATCAGTCTTGCGGCCATACGGCTCGGAATGTCCCGCAACCGGATTCGGTACCGCATCGAAAAGCATGGGCTGCGCGCTACGCGTGATTCTTCTCGTCCAAGCCGAGTCCATGACGCGCACATCGAGCGGCCCCAGCCCGACTCCGACGACGGATCATCCGGGAGCCCGCGGTGGGAAGGACGACACCTGGCGCTGCTGAGAGCGGAGCTCATCCCCGCGGCAACCGCTGGGCCGCCGCTAGATCCAGCACGAGCTTTGAATACCATCGCCGACAAGATCGCGAGCTTTGGCGGGCACATCCGTGAGCTCACCGCCACGACGATCGTCGGAGCCTTCGGGCTTGAGACCATCGAGAACGCGCCCGCCAGTGCAGCCTTTGCAGCCCTTGCGATTCGGAATGCGGCCGAGCGCGCTCGGCGAGTCGGCTCACGCGTTTTGGAGGTCAAGATTGCGGTTCAT
>JBGQKF010000460.1:0-3986 GCA_041499435.1 Gammaproteobacteria bacterium | reverse complement strand
GGCGGCCGACAGCAGCGACGAGGGGCGCCGCCTGGCGTATGCAGCGCGTGCTGCCATTGCCGATGCGCAGGTGAAGCGCGAGCTGTTCGCGGCCTTCCTGTCGGATGCGCAGTTGCCGGAACGCTGGATCGAAGAGAGCCTCGCGCCATTCAACGCTGTAGAGCACGAGCAGCTTACGGCTGCATGGCTGGCTCCGGCGCTGCAGGCGCTGCCCGAGCTCAAGCGCAGACACAAGATCTTTTTCGTGAACGACTGGGTGGCTGCGTTCGTCGGCGGGCAGCGCGGCGCGCCGGCGCTCGAGACGGTGCAGCGTGTGTTGCACGAGCGCAGTTTGCCGGACGATTTACAGCGCAAGCTGCTGGAGGCGGTGGATGATCTGGAGCGCACCGTGCGTATCCGAGCGCGTTATGCGATGCCGGTGCAGATACGTGAAGAGTGAAGAGTGAAGGGTGAAGAGTGAAGAGTGAAGGGTACGTGAGGGAGTGAATGAGTCGAAAAAGGGAGCGCGACGTTTGCTCGCGCTCCCTTCGGGTATTGCAGCTCGATGCGAGTTACTTGGTCGCGGGAGCAGCTTCGGTCTTTGCGGCCTTCTTGTGATGCTTGTTCGACTTGTGGTGCTTCTTTTCCATCGCGGGCTTGTCGGCGGGAGCGACGGGAGCGGCGGCGTCGGCAGCGATCGCGCTGAAGGTGACACCGGCGAACAGGGCGGCAAGCAAAACAGCAAACAGCTTCTTCATGAGATTCTCCATGGTGGATTTTAGGATACGACTCCGGCAAAAAAGCCTCGTCGCTGCCAATAACGCCTGCTCTGCCCCGCGGTTGACTGGCGGGTCGTTGCGGCCGGGTAAAATGCTGTGTTGAAAATAGAGGACCTGCACGTGACATTCGCCAATAACGGCCTGGCCGGGCACGACTTTAGAAGATCTCGAGAGGTGTTATGACCGGTCCGGTTACATCCTCCATGCCGGTCTCATTTCTCCTGCCGGACAGCGTGGCCGTGGTGGGCGCTGCCGATCGCATGACGAGCTCCGGTGGCGCGGTTCTGCGCAACCTGGTGCGCTCGGGCTTTGCCGGCCGCATCGTGCCGGTCAATCCCAAGGGCGGCACGTTGTTCGATCTGCCGGTTGCGCGTTCGCTTTCCGAAGTGACGCCGCCCTGCGATCTCGCAATCATCGTCGTGCGCCCCGATGCAATCCTCGATGTGGTGCGCGAGGCGGTTGCCAGCGCTCATCTCCGTCTGCTGATCCTGCCCGGGGGCTTCGCTGAAAGCGGGGAGGCCGGCAAGGCACGCGACCGCGATCTGCGCGCGCTCGCGCAGGCGCACGGATTGACTATCGGTGGTCCCAACTGCGCCGGCAATATCAACCTGCTCGAGCCGTCGCGCCGCTTTGCTGCAACCTTCCTGCGCGATATGCCCCGCGGCGGCGGCGTTGCGCTGATCTCGCAATCGGGCGCTATCGCCGAGGAAGCGATTTCCTCGAGCCATGCGCTCGGTATACCGCTGGGCGGGATTGTGAGTGTAGGCAACGCCGTGCATCTGGGGCTCACGGAATACCTGCAGCAACTGGGGGATGATCCAGCTTGCAGCACCATCTTGCTCTACGCGGAAACGTTCGGCGATGCCGAGCGCTTCCGACAAGCATGCCGTCAGGTCTCCGCGCGCAAGCCGGTGGTTGCGCTGATCGGCGGGCGCACCGAGCCCGGGCGCTCGGCGGCGTTTCGTCACACCGGCTCCATCGCGTTGACCGAAGCGCAGGCGGCGGCGTTCGCACGCGAATGCGGGATGGCCCAAGCGGACAGCCTGCGCGCGCTGCTGCTGGCTGGAAAAGCATTTGCTGCGCACCCTCAGGGTATCGGCTCGCGCGTGCTGCTGCTGTCCAACTCGGGCGGGCCGGGTGTGCTATGCGCGGACCGCTGTGCCATGGAAGGTCTGAGCCTTCCGCCACTGCCGGCACCGCTTGGGGAACGGCTGCGTGCCGAGTTGCCGGGCGAGGCGGCGGTCGCCAATCCGCTCGACCTGCTCGCGGACGCGCGTGAGGACCGCTTCGCCGACACGTTCAACGCCACGCTCTCGCTTGCCAGGGATGCATTCGATGCCATCCTCATGATCCATGTCGTGCCGTTCATGGTGGACGGAGGTGCGGTGGTGAATCGGCTCGCCGAGCTTTGCCGCGAGGCGCCGCTGCCGATCATGCACTCCATGATGGGCACGCTCGAACAGAAGGCGCAGTGGATGACGCAGATGGAAGCGGCGGGCGTGCCGTTGTTCGATAATGCGGAGGATATGGCCGCGGCCGCGGGGATGCTGGCTCGCTATCGGGCGTTACGGGTTAGTTCCGAAGGATGACGACAATGAAACTCTATGGTTACTGGCGCAGCTCGGCCGCCTACCGCGTGCGCATCGCGCTCGCGCTCAAGAATCTGGCCTACGACTACGTCAGCATCGACCTGGCCAAGGGCGTTCACCGCCAGCCCGAGTGGGGTGCCATCAACCCGCAGAACCTGGTGCCCGTCTTGGAGGACGACGGCGCTCGCTTGTACCAGTCGATTGCGATTATGGAATACCTGGAGGAGACGCATCCGCAGCCGCCGCTGCTGCCACGCGATCCGCTAGGGCGCGCCCGCGTGCGTTCGCTGGCGCTGATCGTTGCCTGCGAGATCCACCCGCTCAACAATCCGCGCGTGCTCAACTACGTCACGGGTCAGATCGGCGCCAGTGAGGAGCGGAAGCTCGCGTGGTATGCGCACTGGGTGAGTGTCGGTTTCGACGCTCTGGAAAAGCGCGTGGCGAGCGAGCCCGGAACCGGACGATACTGCCATGGCGATGCGCCGAGCCTTGCGGACGTGTGCTTAGTGCCCCAGGTGGCCAATGCCGTTCGCTTCAACGTGGCTCTGGAGCCCTATCCGATCATCCGGCGCATCAATGCGACGTGCCTCGAGCACGAGGCGTTTCGTAAGGCGGCACCGGAGAATCAACCCGACGCGGTCAAGTGAGGGGCACGTGACTGGAACGCTCACGGCGCTGTTCTTGGCTATGCTCGCTTTCGTGGGGGGGCATTTCGTCCTCTCGGCGCCCGTGGCGCGCGGAAAACTGGTGGCGGTCCTCGGCGAGCGTGCATTTGCCGGCATCTATTCGGTGCTCATGATCCTCGCGCTGATCTGGGTCGTGGCGGCCTATCGTGTTGCGCCTCCGCGCATCATCTGGGACTTCGGTCCCGCGGTGAACTGGCTGCCGATCGTGGTGATGCCGTTTGCGCTGATGCTGGCGGTGCTCGGGCTGGTTGCGCGTAACCCGACCGGCGTGATGGGGGCAGGCTTTCTCGGCCCGCAGGGATCGGCGGTGCGCGGCCCGGCGACGATCACGCGCCATCCTTTTCTGGCTGGCGCCGCGTTGTGGGCGATCACGCATCTCATCGCGAACGGCGAGGCCGCTTCCATCGTTCTGTTCGGCGGCATGGCGCTCCTGTCGATCGGCGGCATGTACGCGATCGACCACAAGCGCGCGTCGAAGCTGGGCGATGCCTGGCAGTCGTTCGCCGCGCAGACCTCGCGCCTGCCGTTCGCGGCTGCGCTGTCCGGACGCACGCGAGTGGACTGGGCCGGCATCGGCTGGACTCGCCCCGCGTTGGGAATCGTGTTGTATGTGGTGTTGTTGTTATCTCATGATCGGCTGTTTGGCGTGCCGGTCTGGGTCGCCGGTTAACCCTCCCCATTTTCCCCGCTATCGGCAAGATCGCTTAGAATCCCGGGATTGCCAGCTCATCATTCCTGCGCTGGCTGGTTGACATTCATTCGAGGACCACATGAGACCTGCGCATCTGGCTGTGAACCTGTTGTTCTTGTTGGCTGCTGCGGGCACCTTGTGTGTCGCCAGCGCGCGCGCCGACGGCGATCCCGCGCCCACCTATCAGCGCGAGCGCGTCATGCAGAAATACAAGGGCTGCAACTGGACCGATGATATGGGCAAGTACGTGTACGAGTGTATC
>JBGQKF010000459.1:0-3998 GCA_041499435.1 Gammaproteobacteria bacterium | reverse complement strand
TCGTGTTGTATGTGGTGTTGCTGCTGTCTCATGATCGGCTGTTCGGCGTGCCGGTCTGGGTCGCAGGTTAACCTTCCCATTTTCCCGGCTATCGGCAAGATCGCTTAGAATCCCGGGATTGCCGGCTCATCATTCCTGCGCTGGCTGGTTGACATTTATTCGAGGACCACATGAGACCTGCGCATCTGGCTGTGAACCTGTTGTTCTTGTCGGCCGCTGCGGGCACCTTGTGTGTCGCCAGCGCGCGCGCCGACGGCGATCCCGCACCCACCTATCAGCGCGAGCGCGTCATGCAGAAATACAAGGGCTGCAACTGGACCGATGATATGGGCAAGTACGTGTACGAGTGTATCAAGCGCAACGACGGCTTCGGGACGCACTGGTGCTACGACGAGACGCTCGAGCAGTTCTGCCCTGCGCAACTGGAGGCGGCGAAGAAGGCGGCGTCGCAGCCGGCCGGAGCCGACAAGCCGGCCAATTGACCATCGCCCCGCATCGTGGGTAACGCGCCGGCCGGCGCGCCTCTTTTGTCAGTGCAAATCGCTTTCCTGCGGCTGCGCACTGGCGATATACTGGATCCGCAGCGCGTGCCTCTATTGCAAACTTATTGACCATGGCGAGCGCGCATCGAGAGCTTCACGATGATCGGGGACCAAGACAACGTAACGCGCGCAGCGTCGGGCGCATTTTTTCCGAGCGAAGGTGCCGCAGGCGGCATTGGCCGGCGGGTTGCATCATGAGCGTCCGGGAAATCAGTCTGCGGCTGGCGCAGAGCGCCGATGCTCAGGATATCGCAGTCATGTCTCGAGACCTGATTGAGAGCGGCCTCGGCTGGTCCTGGACCCGTGCACGGGTGGCACGCAACCTTGCGGACCCCGACACCTTATCGGTGGCCGCGTGTCAAGCTGGACGCCTGCTTGGATTTGCCATCGCCTACTTTGGCGATGAGCACGCGCACCTCAACCTCCTCGCAGTGCAGCGCGGACATCAGGGTCTGGGTATTGGCACGCGGATGATCCACTGGCTGGAGGAATCCGCGCGCACGGCAGGCATTCGTGCGGTTCATCTGGAAGTGCGCGCGCGGAATCAGCCGGCGCGGCGGTTCTACCGGCGTTTTGGCTTCATCGAGATGACGTTGCTGCCGCGGTATTACCGGGGGATAGAGGCGGCCGTGTGGATGGCGTGCGATCTGCGCACGCTCGCGCGCCGTCGTGTAGCGTAAGCGGCGCGTGGGGGCGCGCTGAGGAGGAGAGGGGGTTAGCTCCATCCCCCACCTCACCTCCCCCTTGAAGGGGGAGGGACGCGCTACCCGTTCACCCTTCACCTTGCAGGACACGATCTCATGGCTCCCGCGGCGCGCCCTGCGGAACGACGTTGAGCAACTCTACCTCGAATACCAGCGCGGAGCCCTTGGGCACATCCAGGGGGTAGGGGTGCTTGGGCTCCTGATAGCCGAGCTTGGGCGGGATGACGATAGTGCGCTTGCCGCCTACACGCATGCCTTGCATCCCGCGCTCCAAGCCGCGGATCGCACGCTCGTAGCCATATACATACGAGAGTGGCTCGCCGCGCTCGCGCGAGCTGGTGTAGCGTTTGCCCTTGCCATCCGGCGCACCGGCTTCGTAGATCCACCCGGTGTAGTGAAGCACTGCGAACATGCCCTTGCGCAGCTCAGCGCCCTGGCCGACCTCCTGGTCGGTTACGACGAGCTGATCCGGCAGGGGTTGTTCTGGTTGTGCGAGCCCATTGCCCGCGAGCGAGAACAAGGTTGCTATCAGCGCGAGATGAAGTGCGAGGTTCCAATGCGCGAGCTCGGCGAAGCGGGTGCCGCCAGCATCACGGCGTGCTCTTGTAAGGATTGTGTTCGTTGAGCTCATTCACATACCCGGCGATGCCGCGCGTCTCACGGCTCAGGAAATCCTCCACCGCGTGCGCGAACCGGGGATGGGCCAGCCAGTGCGCCGAATACGTGCGCTCGGGCAGAAACCCTCGCGCCAGCTTGTGCTCGCCCTGCGCGCCGCCTTCGAACAGCGCAATGCTGCGCGCGATGCAGAATTCGATCGCCTGATAGTAGCAGGTTTCGAAGTGCAGCCCGGCGACATACCGCGTGGTGCCCCAGTAGCGGCCGTAAAGGATATGCGCATTGTGCACGTTGAGCGCGGCGCAAACCGGTCTGCCTTCCAGCATGCCGATCACCAGCAGCAGATTGTGCGGCATGACCTGCGCCAGTCGCTCGAACAGAGGCCGGTTCAAATACGGCGTGGAATGATGCTCGCGGTAGGTGCGCGTATAGCACCGATAGAAAAAATCCCATTCCGCCGAGCTGGCTTGAGCCCCGTTGAGCCAGATGAACTCGACACCCACGTCGCGCACGCGGCGCCGCTCCTGTTTGATCTTCTTGCGTTTGTCATGGGAAAAGCGCGACAGGAAGTCATCGAAGTCGCGATAGCCGGGGTTGCGCCAGTGGAACTGCACGCCTGTGCGCAGCAGCATGCCCTGCGCTTGGAGCTCCTGCGCCTGCTCGGCGGGCGGAAACAGCACGTGCAGCGACGATACGCGCTGCTCGTGTGCAAAGGCGAGTGCGGTCTCGATGAGGCGCCGGCGCGCGGCCGCGGAGGACGCGAGCAGGCGCGACCCGGTCGCCGGCGTGAATGGGATCGCGGACAACAGCTTCGGGTAATAGCGTATGCCGTGACGCTCATAAGCGTCGGCCCAGGCCCAGTCGAAAACATACTCGCCGTAGGAGTGGTCCTTCGAGTACATCGGCATAGCAGCGGCAAGCTGGTCGTCATCCCAGAGCGTGATATAGCTCGGGGACCAGCCGGTGGCGTCAGCGGCGCACCCGGTCTCGTGCAGTGCATGCAGAAAAGCGTAGCTCAACAGCGGCTGGTCGCCCGCCAGCGCATCCCACTGCGCTGCGGGGACTGCGGCAAGCGAGCCCAGGATGCGGGTGCGCAGCCGCTGCATCAGCGCGATTCCTGTCCACTGATGCAGCGCGAGCGGGCCGGCCGTATCCCTCGCCAAGCGGCATATCTATGCTGTAAGCTAGCAAAGCGAGCGGCTTTGGGGCCGCTGTTAGCCAGATCGGCCGCGCGGCCGAATGCGGAGAGCGCCATGAAGAAGATCGAAGCCGTCATCAAACCGTTCAAGCTGGACGAAGTGCGCGAAGCACTGTCTGCCATCGGCGTAACCGGGCTGACCGTCACCGAAGTCAAGGGCTTCGGCCGCCAGAAAGGCCACACCGAGCTGTACCGCGGCGCGGAGTACGTGGTCGATTTCCTGCCCAAGGTCAAGGTGGAGGTTGTGGTTGCGGACAAGCTGCTGGAAAGCGCCATCGAGGCTACCATCAAAGCCGCCCGCACCGGGAAGATCGGCGATGGCAAGATCTTCGTCACCAGCGTCGAGCAGGTGATTCGCATCCGCACCGGCGAAACCGACGAAGCCGCAGTTTAATCGTCTTCGTCGTCCTGGGGCTTTGCGCGCGCCTTGGGGCCGCGCAACAGCACGCTCACTGCTCCACTGCCGCCATCCGCAGGGCGCGCCTGGCAAAACGCCAGCACCTCGCCACGCTGCGCGAGCCAGCCCGCTACCTTGCCGCGCAATATCGGCACCTGATTCTTGGAGCGCAGCCCCTTGCCGTGGATGATCAGCACGCAGCGCCAGCCGCGCTTGACTGCTTGCGCGATGAACTCCACGAGCAGCGTGCGCGCTTCTTCCCAGCGCAGGCCGTGCAGGTCGAGCGTATCCTGCAGCGCCCACTGACCCGCACGCAGCTTGCGCAGAATCGGTCGTGACAGCCCCGGACGCAGGTATGCGAGCTCTTCGCCGGCTTCGAAACCGATCTCCGAGCCTTCCCCGTCGCTCAAGCTGTCGTGCAGCACCTCCAGGTCGTCTTTCAAGCGCTGCTGTGCCACCGGCTGTGGTGGCGTGCGTTGATGCACGACGCGGCCGGAATCGGGAAGCGGCGTGACATCGCGCACTGCTTCCAGAAATTCCTG
>JBGQKF010000458.1:0-4020 GCA_041499435.1 Gammaproteobacteria bacterium | reverse complement strand
CGCCCAGCGCACCCCCCCCCCGGCGAACGACGCAACCTCGCCCCACCGTGCACGCCCCTTGCTGGGACACACATCCCCTACCCGACTCTCGTCCGCGCCGGGTTGTTAGTGGCCCGGGTGCAGCTCGCGGCCGCGCTCCAGCACACGATCTTGTCGGACGGCGCGGGCGAGTCGGCAGCCGGCTACGCCACCGCCATATCCGGACCCCACCACCACGACGTCATAGCGGTTGCGCAGGTCTTGGATCGGAGATGACAAACGCGATGGCATCATGACGGTGCCTCCACATATTAAGCGCGCTCGGCGCGTTGCTTGAGGGCAAGATTGACTGCACGATAGCGGCCCGGTGCCCAGATCCGCAGAAACGGCCCGAGCACCATGGTCAGCACACCGGAGAAGCGCTCCCCGTGGGCAAACCGAACGGCGCGCTCGGAAATCGGCTCGATGATGTGATAGTGCTCGGCGCGAAACAACCAGTCCCAGAGCAGATGTCCCGCCCAGCGCAGCTCATGCCCGGCGACCGCCGCAAGCACGCGCGCCTGTGCCCGCAGCGTGATGCGCCAGAAAAGCGCAAACCGAAAGTCGATCGGCTCGGCAAGTGCCAGCTTTCCGTGCAGCTCGCGGATGTAAGGGTTCCACTGCGGATAGCACTGGATGTCGGTGAGAATACGCCAGACCGTCTCCCGCGAGGCATCGATCGTCACCTCCGTGGCCACTTCCATTGCGCGTGACGACTCTATGCGGGCCCCGGGTTCGCGACCCGCTGTTGCGCGCGCCAGGCGGTGAGGGTCCACAGGAAGCTCAGGCTGTCGGACACGGCGAAAAGCAAGGCGAGTGGACCGGGAATGATATCCAGATACCACAGCACCGCCATGACCGGCGGCACCATCGGCCGGTCGAGCAGCGAGGCGAACACGAAGCCTTCGGCGTTCAAGCGCCCGCTCGCAACGTATAGTATCCCCAATCCGCCGACCAGCAGGCCGACCAGCCGGAAATAATTCGCGGCCTGTTCGGACAAAGCGGGCAGATGCAGCACCTGTGCTACGAAGTGCGGAGCGAACAGCAGCACCGCAGATTCGAACAGCATCAGCCAGCCGAAATATTCGACCGTCTTTGCGGCGCGGCTCTGGCCGTCCGCGCGAATCAGCCGCTGGAACATCTCCGCCAAGGTGGTGTGCATCGTCTCGCTCTCCTCGAGGTGAATTAGCACCGTATGCCCGCCTGCAACGCGACGCTGAGCATGCCATGCGCAACGCCGCCCCGCCAGCGCAGCGTTTGCCGAAAGTTATATTCCGTTTGACATTTGCAGCGTCCATAGTAACTGTGTTTTCGCGAGGCTCTGCGCAGCATGTGGGGCTGCAGCTTCGAGCACAGGTGTTCTGTTGCCGGCGGGTGTCACCACAGACGCGCGGCTTGACGTCATCGAGGCGCTCGGATGAGAATGAACCGCCACTTGTGGCCCGCACTGTCTATTGCAATACCAAAAAGTCTGATGCGCGAGGCTGGTAGCATCGGATCCGCTTCCGGGAATCGTGTCTGGGGAGGGACTGGAAGTATGGCAATACTGAAGCGAGCATGGGTTGTGGCCGTCGCCGGCATCGCCGTCAGCGGTCTGGGTCTTGCGCTGCTGCTGTGTGCGCCGCGCGAGCCTGCGACCTTCATCATCGGCGCTGTCCACGCCGCCGAGACGCAGTCCTCCACACCAGCGGCTTACGACGACGCCGGCTTCCGTCTCGGAGAGGCATCGCTCAGTCCCTCCGAGCGCGCCGGTCGCGAGATCTGGTACAAGGCCACCGCCGGCAACGCACGCTTCCACACCTATGTATTTCAGCAGCGGATCGGCGTGCTGATCGACTGGTTCGGAGTGCTGAAGTCCAACGCCCGCGACGATCGCTTCGCGGCCTATGGTCTCATCAACGACCCTGGCTGCTGCAAGCCCGGAAGCCCGGGCTGCCCGGCGCAGAAGCTGGAGGATACCTATGGCTTCGACTGGTGCGCGGGTGATGACGAGTTGCTCAAGTACGTGGGCAAGACCGGCTACCGCGATCCAGCCTGCGACTTCAAGGATCCTCCAGTCGACACCAACGATCCGCACAACAAGACCAAGGATCAGCGCCAGTCGAGCTGCGATCTCGCCTTTGGCACGTCCACCGGAGCGCTCGGCTTTCGTAAGTTTCCCAATCCGCGCTTCGACAAGGAGCGCTGGCTCAAGATCAACGGCACGCTCGCGAGCTGGGAAGGTTTCAGCAAGCGCATGGCGGCCGATGCCGCCAGCGCCGACTCGCGCGTGAGCCACCTGGCGGACGGCTCGGTCGAGCCGCCGTACTTGATCGGGATCTCCTGCGGGTCTTGCCACATCGCATTCGATCCGCTGCATCCGCCGAAGGATCCGGCGCATCCGCAGTGGGCCAACATCAAGGGTGCTGTGGGCAATCAATACAGCCGCATCTCCGAGATCCTGGTGGGCGGCATGCCGATGGACACGCTCGAGTATCAGGTGTTCGTGCATGCTCGACCCGGTACCTCGGATACTTCCGCGGTGCCCACCGACCAGGTGAACAACCCGGGCACGATGAATGCGATCCTCAACATCAAGCAGCGCCCGACGTTCCACGATGAGGTGGTGAACAAGTGGCGCAAGGTCAACTCGTGCGCCAAGGACGACTTGAGGAGCGCCTGCTGGTGCGAGCCCGGGCGCGACGGCAAATGCTGGCAGAAGAGCACGCAGAAAGACACCGTCCACCACATTCTGAAAGGCGGCGAGGATTCCATCGGTGCGTTGGAGGCGATCCAGCGCGTGTACTTTAACATCGGCTCCTGCTCCGAGCCGTGCTGGGTCAATCACCTCACCGATCTGCGCCAGATCGACCCGCAGGGCCGCAACTTCGGGCAGTCGCCGTTCAACATCGGACAGTGCCGGCGCGATTGCCCGAACTTCCGCGCGATCGAGGATCGCCTGCCCAACATTCTCGACTTCCTGCTGTCCTCGGAGAACACGGCCACCGACCTCAGCGTGGCGCGCGAGAACGAGCGCAAGGCCAGGAACCCGAAGGCCAGGTATGTCTACGACGATCTCGTTGCCGACCTCGAGAAGCAATTCGGCAAAGGGGCAGTAGGCCGTGGCCGTGATCTGTTCGCTGAGAACTGCGCACGCTGCCACTCCAGCATCCCGGAGAGTACCGGTGGTCCGTTCAAAGCACGCGACTTCCGCGCGATCGACTCTAAGACGGGCCTGCGCGCCGACTGGATGGGCAACGATGCAGCGACGCTCGTCTCCGAGGTCGGCACCTTCCGCTGCCGGGCGCTGCATTCCAATCATATGGCCGGGCACGTCTGGCAGGAGTATGGCTCGGAGACGATGCGCGCGCGTCCGCCGGATCCGAACCTGAAGGAGCCCCACGACGGCGGGCGCAGCTATTATCGAAACATCTCGTTGCTCTCGGTGTGGGCGCATGCGCCGCTGATGCACAACAACGCGATGGGCCCGGAGATCTGCGGCAAGCCGAAGGATCAGGCCAACGATTTCTATCGCTCGCCTTACATCGACCGCGTCACCGGCAAGCCGATGGCGAATCCGCCGGCCTGCCGTGAGTTCGATCCCAGCGTGGAGGGACGTTTCAAGTTGTTCGTCGATTCCGTGCAGGAGTTGCTCACCCCCGAAGAAAAACGCCCGGCGAAGCTCACGCGCTTCGATGTCGACGTGCCGATCTCGGTGGCGCTGCGGCTGAAAGACGGCGGTGCCGAGAAGGAGCTCTTCGGCCTTACCGTCGTCATCCCGAAGGGCACGGACTCAGGGGCGCTGGGCGACTTCCAGCACAAGCCCTTCCTGAACGATCTGCTGCTGGCGGGGCTGCGTCCCGCAGAGCTCGAAACCAAGCTCACGCAGCGGCTTGGCGAAAAGGACGGCAAGGCGATGGCGCAGCAGATACAAAGCCTCCAGCTGGAGTTGCTCAAGGATCCGGCGAAGATGCTCGACAGCGTGCACAAGTATCCGAAGATTCTGGAGGCGTACAGCTCTTG
>JBGQKF010000457.1:0-4022 GCA_041499435.1 Gammaproteobacteria bacterium | reverse complement strand
CCGGGCCTCCGAGTGAGGGTGATCGGTTGACGGGGTCGGGTAGACCGTAGAGCCAAACCGAACTTCAACGCGAAGGCGCACGGGATCATAGAGTCAAACCGAACCTCAACGCAAAAGCGCGAAGAGCGCAAGGTCGCAAAACACAAGAGTGGCGGGTCGCCAGCTCTTCCTACCGACGTGAGCAGCGACACTTTGCTGGGAGTTACGCTATTCCCAGTTCTGGTTCCTTTGCGACCTTTGCGCTCTTCGCGCTTTAGCGTTGCCGTTCGGTTTTACTCTTCAGCGCGCCCGATACGTCACCCGATACACCGCACCAGCCGTATCGTCCGAGATCAGCAGACTGCCATCGGGCATCACCAGCAGCGCGACTGGCCGGCCCCATGCCTGTTCGTTCTCCATCCAGCCGTCTGCGAACACCTCCGCCTCTCCCACCTCATTGTTCTTCAGCGTGACCATGATGACACGGTAGCCGCTTTTCTTGCTGCGATTCCAGGAGCCGTGCTGTGCGATGAAGATGCGATCCCGATAAGCGCCGGGGAACATCTTTCCGGTGTAGAACTTGAGCCCGTTGGGCGCGACGTGCCCGCCCTGCTTGAGCGCCGGTGGCGTGAATTCGGAGCAGCTGCGCTTGCGTCCGAACTCGGGATCGGGCGTGTCGCCCTGGTGGCAGTACGGGTAGCCGAAGTTGAGCCCGGACCTCACGGCATGGTTCAATTCGTCGGAGGGTATGTCATCGCCCATCAGGTCGCGGCCGTGGTCGTTGAACCACAGCTCGCCGGTGCGCGGATCCCAGTCGAAGCCCACGGTGTTGCGAATGCCCCGCGCATAGACCTGGTAGTCACTGCCATCCGGCCGGATCCGGGAGATCAGCGCATAGCGGTCGGGGTCCGGCTCGCAGATGTTGCAGGGTGCGCCCACCGGGACATAGAGCCAGCCGTCCGGTCCGAACGCAATGTACTTCCAGCCGTGATGCGTCTCGTGGGGAAAGCGGTCGGTGACCACGGCCGGCTTCGGCGGATTGCGCAGCTGCGATTCGATGGCATCGAAGCGCAGAATGCGGCTCACCTCGGCGACGTACAACGCGCCATCGCGGAAGGCGACGCCGTTGGGCAGGTTCAGGCCGCGCGCGATCGTGATCACTTCGCCCTTGCCGTCGGCGCCCGGAGCAATGGCGTATACGCTATCGTTACGCGTGCCCACGAATACGGTGCCCTGCTCGCCGAGTGCGAGTGACCGGGCGGCAGGCACCCGCGCGTAGAGCTCGATCGTGAATCCCGGCGGCAGCTTGATGCGCTCCAGTGGGAGATTCTCCGCCCCCAGCCCGGCGGCGGCCAGGCACAGCAAAGCGCCAAGGGCGGTCAACGTCTTGATCCTGAAACGGTGCGAGGCCTGCGCTGCGGGCATACTGAGCTCCTTCGATCCGGCGTAGTTGCTGGAGACCACGCCCATTGCCGGGTAGTTTCGGTAGCGGGCGGTTGCGAGCTGCATTGTTGCGCTTAAGGCGCGCTTCTTGCCCTTGAATTCGTGCCGCTAAGCTACCAGCTTATAGCGGGCCTGTATGCCCGTATGTCTGCGGTGCTTGATAGAACGACGGAGTGGACCATGAGCGAAACGACAGTCAAAGAAACGCTCGGCTTCCAGGCCGAGGTCAAACAACTCCTGCACCTGATGGTGCACTCCTTGTATGGTAACAAGGAGATTTTCCTGCGCGAGCTGATTTCCAACGCGTCCGACGCGTGCGACAAGCTGCGCTTCGAGGCGCTCGCGGATCAGGCGTTGTGGGAGGTCGATCCGAATCTCAAGATCGAGCTCACCTTCGACAAGGCGGCGCGGACCCTCACCGTCTCCGACAACGGCGTGGGGATGTCGCGCGAAGAGGTGGTCCAGAACATCGGCACCATCGCCAAGTCGGGGACCCGGGAGTTCTTCCAGAGTCTGACCGGCGACCAGGCGAAGGACGCCCATCTGATCGGGCAGTTCGGGGTGGGCTTCTATTCATCCTTCATCGTCGCCGACAAGGTGACCCTGGTCACGCGCCGCGCCGGCATGGGCCCCGAGCACGGGGTGCGCTGGGAAAGCGACGGCCAGGGCGCCTACACCATCGAGACCGTCGCCAAGACTGGCCGCGGCACCGATGTAACCCTACATGTGCGCGAAGGCGAAGACGAACTGCTGTCGGCGCAGCGGCTGGGCGCAATCGTCCGCAAGTACTCCGACCACATCACGGTTCCCATCCTCATGCACAAAGAGGAATGGGACAAGGACAAGAGCGAGTACAAGACGCTTCCCGAGCAGGAGCAGGTCAATCAGGCCTCGGCCTTGTGGGCACGTCCGAAGAGCGAGATCACCGAAGAGCAGTATCAGGAGTTCTACAAGCACGTCGCGCACGATTTCGATCCGCCGCTCGCCTGGACCCACGCCAGGGTCGAAGGCAAGCAGGAGTACACCGTGCTCTTGTACCTGCCCAAGCGCGCGCCGTTCGATCTGTGGGACCGTGACCATCGGCACGGCGTGAAGCTTTATGTCCAGCGCGTGTTCATCATGGACGACGCCGAGCAGCTGGTGCCCGCTTACCTGCGTTTCGTGCGCGGTGTAGTCGACTCCAGCGATCTGCCCCTCAACATTTCCCGCGAGATTCTGCAGGAGTCGAAAGTCGTCGAAGCGATCCGCGCCGGCGCAGTGAAGCGGGTGCTCTCGCTGCTCGAGGATCTGGCCGAGAACGACAAGGACAAGTACACCACGTTCTGGAAAGAATTCGGCAGAGTGTTCAAGGAGGGCATCGGCGAGGATTTCGCCAACCGTGACCGCATCGCCAAGCTGTGCCGCTTCTCATCGACGTATACCGATTCCGAAGAGCAGACGGTTGCGCTGAGCGAGTACATCGCACGCATGAAGGAGGGGCAGGACAAGATTTATTACATCACGGCCGACACCTTCGCCGCGGCGAAGAACAGTCCGCACCTGGAGATCTTTCGCAAGAAGGGCGTGGAGGTGCTGCTGCTCTATGATCGGGTGGACGAGTGGGTCGCGAGCAGCCTGCACGAGTTCGAAGGCAAGGCGTTGCAATCGGTTGCCAAAGGCGACCTCGATCTGGGCAAGCTCGAAGACGAGGCCGAGAAGAAGGAACAGGAAAAAGAGGCCGACGCGTTCAAGGATCTCACCAAGCGCATCAAGGATACGTTGGGTGACAAGGTGAAGGAGGTGCGCATCACGCATCGCCTGACCAGCTCGCCCGCGTGCCTGGTGTCGGACCAATACGGCATGAGCATGAATCTGGAGCGGCTGCTCAAGGCCGCCGGGCAGAAAGTCGATACCAGCAAGCCGATCCTGGAGATCAATCCACACCATCCCCTGGTGCAGAGCCTGGGCACGCAAAGCGAGCAGTCGCGCTTCTCGGACTGGTGTTTCATTCTGTTCGATCAGGCGCTGCTCGCTGAGGGCGGGCAGCTCGAAGATCCGGCGACCTTCGTGCGACGCCTGAATGAGCTGATGCTTGCGCTCGCGGGGGCCGCGACCGGCTCCGCGGGCCAGCCCTAAGTCGTTCTTCAGCAGCGCCGGGCGTATTTGCGGCGCGCGCGGCAGAAAAATGCCGGGCGCGCTTTCTGGCCGCCGGCATCTCCGGTCTCACCAGCATCGTCGGCACGTTCTTCGTCAAACAATATCTCGGATTGTCGGCTGAGTTTCTCGCCGCGCTGGCGTTCTGGGCGATGCTGCCCTGGGCGCTCAAAGTCTCGCTCGGCCATCTCGTCGATCTGATCTGGCGGCACAAAGCCGGCCTGGTCTAGCTTCTCACCAAGTATGCGAACCAGATCTTCGTCGTCACGCGCGAAGTACGCGATCCGCTGACCAATGCGATCGAGCTGCCGGCCGAGACTATAGCTATATGGGTCATCTGTTCATCGTCGTCATCCTGGTAGGGCTGGTGCTGCCGATGGCGGCTATCCTGTTCGTGCGCTTTTCCCGCTTCAAGAGCGAGTGAGCGGTAAACTAGCTGGACGATAACAATCAGGAGAGCGGGCAAT
>JBGQKF010000456.1:0-4026 GCA_041499435.1 Gammaproteobacteria bacterium | reverse complement strand
TCCATACTCAGGGAGCAAAGACGGCAAGCTTGCGCTCGAGCCTGCTCGGGACAATCGACGTCAAAAGGATATATTTTCCAAAGTCATTGGGTTTGCGCGGGCGCATTCGGATTTGGGCCGAGCAAGCGTTGCTCTGCCTACCCGCGTTACTGGTCATTAAACTGTTTCTCACGATCTGTATTCGCGGACGCTGGGCGGGGCATGCGACTTTTCGATGCTAATCGTTTCCGCATAGTAGAATCTCAAGACGATGTGTGTCGCTCGCGCCGTTGCAAGAACTAATAAGCCGTCGAAAACGTCAAGAAGACCAAGATCGACAGAAACCTCTCTGCCAGGCTGGCGGCCAACACTTGCTCGGTCCCATATCCATAATCCGCAAGCGCTGTAACGAACACACCTTCCATCACACCGCCACCGTTGATGGAAATCGGGATTATGGATGCCAAAATGCGTAAAGCCGAAACGGCCGCCACCTTCCGAAATGGCGCAACGATCCCAAATGCTAGTAGGTCGCGTCATTGAACATGACACTGTTTTCTGAGCCAGTATCGGAGCGGGAAGTCTCGATTGGAGTTATGAGACGGTCGAACTGGGCGGCAGGTGCAAACGGTGAAGGCGGCCCATCCGCGCCTTTGTCATAGCCGAATCTTCCTGGCGGTCGCGTACTCGCGCGAAGTGCAGGAGATGGCTGTTCGACGCACATTGGGCGCGCGTTCCAGCTATGGGGCGGAGTCCCTCGACGCAGTTTCTACGACGACCTCAAGACTGCAGTCGATCTGATCTTCGCTCGCAAGGCACGCCAATACAACCGACGCTTCCTGCAGATGGCGAGCCAGCTATCTGATTTGAGCCGGTGGCCTGCACCCCTGCCGCGGGCTGGGAGAAGGGTCGGGTGGAAAATCAAGTCGCTCATGTGCGCGAGCAGGTGTTTACATCACGGCTCAAATGTGCCGACTTGGCCGAGCTCAACTCGCTGCTCCAACGACGCTGTGTTGAGATCGCGCAGCAGCTTACCCACCCAAAACAGCGCGAGCACACCCGCTGGATGGTGTTTGAGGCGCAGGAACGCCCAGCGTTGCTGCCTTTGCCGTTGCCCTACGATGGCTTTGGCGAGCGTGAAGTACGGGTCAATTCCACTGCGCTGGTGCACTATGACCGCAACCGCTAGAGCGTCGAGTGTAGCTGGACGGGTAAGACCGTATCGCTACGGGCCCACGCCGAGCGCATCGTCATGGTCGCCGACGGCCTGCACTTCAGCAACCGGCTTGCAGTAACCGGAAGTTCCAGCTCGCCGTAACGACGGAATTAGCGAATTTTTTGGCGGTTCAATTTGGCTCCCCGCTACGGCAAAACGCTTAGAGCAGCTTGCCAGAAAAGTTGGCCGAGCGCGGAGAAAAGCAAAGCCCGCGACAGGGCGGGCTTTGCACAAACAACTGACGTGCGAATCGGGCAGCTAGTGCGCAACAGCCTGTTCAGCATGTATGCCCGTGTTCTGGCGGACGTAGAGCTCATCCCACATCTCCTGCGACTTCCTGTCACGCCAGAACAGCGAACCCAGAAGTACACACAGGAATCCGAGCGGGATCGAGTATAGCCCGGGGTTGCGCAGATCGATCAGGGGCTTCTCCAATCCGACCAGGCTGGTCTCCTGGCCCTCGAACTTCTTGAGCGTCGCCTGCGCCCCGTCCAGCTCTTTGCGCGTCTTGGCGAGATCTGTCTCGAGCTTCTTCTTGGCCGCATCATCGGCAGCCGTGGTGAGCTCGGTCTCGAGCTTGGCGATCTTCACCCCGTCCGTTTCAATCACCTTCTGCGCCTTGGCCTTTTCCAGCTTGGGATAGGTCATGTTGGGCGAGACCAGCACCAGCGCGATGGCAGAGAACGCACCGACGAGCATGCCCAGCACGATGCCACCCGTGTTGCACTTCTTCCAGTAGAGCGTGAGCAGCACGCAGGGAAGGTTGCTCGATGCTGCCACAGCGAAGGCGAGCGCAACCAGGTGGGCCACGTTCTGACCTTTGGCCAGGATGCCGATGACGATGGCAGCGGCGCCAACGATCACCGACGAGATACGTGCGGCGCGCACTTCTTCTTCCTGCGTCGCGTGCTCGCCCTTGATCACTCCCATCCAGATGTCATGAGACATGGCCGAAGCTGAGGCGAGTACCAAACCCGCGACCACCGCGACGATGGTCGCAAAGGCCACTGCGGCCACGAATGCCAGGAACAGATTTCCCAGCATCGAGTCGGCGCCGCCGCCGACGTACTGCGCCAGCAGAGGGCCGGCCATGTTGCCACCGCGGTCGACCGCAGCAATCGCTGCAGGACCCACATTCAAGGCGGCGCCGTTGCCGATGAACAGTGTCAGCACATAGAAGCCGCCGATAATGGCCATCGCCCAGATCACCGAGACCCGCGCCTGCTGAGCGCTGGGGACGGTGAAGAAGCGCATCAGAATGTGGGGCATGCCCGCCGTACCGAGCACCAGCGCCATGCCGAGCGAGATCTGATCGATCGGATTCTTGAGATAAAGCCCCGGCTCGAGGAAGCGCTGACCGAGCTGCTCCGGCGTCATACTGGTTGCAGCATCACCCAGGAGCTTGGCGACCTGCGTCTGTACCTTCGCGTCGCCGACTACGGCCTGCAGAAAGCCCGGCAGGCTGAAGCCGTACGGCATCCAGGTGAAGAACACGAGGATGATAGAAGCACAGACCAGTAAAATCGCCTTGATGATCTGCACCCAGGTGGTGGCGACCATCCCACCGAATACCACGTAAGCAAGCATCAGAACGCCGACGACAATCACCGAGACCTCGTAGTCGATGCCAATCAGGGTCTTCACCAGAACGCCCCCGCCGACCATCTGCGCCGTCAGGTAGAACGTGGAAACCGTTATGGTCGAGATGGCCGCCATCAGCTTCGCGGTCTTATGATCGTTGCGGAAGGCGAGCACATCGCCCAGCGTGTATTTGCCGATGTTGCGGCACGGCTCGGCAATCACCAGCAGCACGGTGATGTAGGCCACCAGCCAGCCTACCGAGTACATGAATCCGTCATAGCCGTACAGCGAGATCAGGCCGGCGATGCCGAGAAAGGAGGCGGCGGAAAGGTAGTCGCCGGCGATCGCCCAGCCGTTCTGCAATCCGCTCACCGACCGGCCGGCGGCGTAGAACTGCTGCGTGGTCTTGACCCGCTTGGCGGCCAGGTACGTCACGTACATGGTGATGGCGATGATGACGCCGAATACCAAGAAGGTGAGCCACCTGTACTGCTCGTGTACGGCGCCCTGGGCGAATGCATTGCCGGCCACACTGCACAGGCCGAACGCGGTAGTAAGGCTGATGGTTCGAGCTCTCACTTGGATCCTCCAATCGTACCGGCCTTCTTGAGAATCGCATCGGCCATGGGATCGAACCGCTGACTCGCGACGCGCGCATAGATGTACGCAATCAGCCAGGCCACGATGAATTCGGAGAGTGCGAACAGAAGACCGACGTTGACCGGACCCCAGACTTTGATCTTGTACAGATCGGTGAAGTACGCCGCGCCAATGGGGAGAAGAAAGTAATAGATCACCGAGATGATCATCAAGGTCCAGAGGAATCGGGTTTTTTTGCGATGCAGCTGCTGGAAATTCGGGTCGGCATCGATCGCCGCCCAGTTCATTGAAGCATTTGCCATGCGGTCTCCTCCCTATAGCTCATCGCCCGGTCGCGCTGCGAGCAGATGGCTGATCTTTGTCTAAACCCTACACCGAGTGCAGGGCTTTGCGGCCCTCAAGGGACGCCACCGCAGAATATTATCCCCATATGCAAAAGTCAAAGTGGCCCGCGAGACAGCTGCGCCTCACGCGACTGGCATCCCCTGTGTCAGGCGCAGGAGCTCACGCTGTTGCAAAGCGAAGAGGCCAGCCACGTCCGCTATGCCACGTCGCTTCGCACGGGCCAGGGCAAAAAGGAACAGCTCGGCGGTCGCGAAGGCATCTCCGAGCGCGCTGTGGCGGGCAAAGTTGTCGATCCCGGCGTGGCT
>JBGQKF010000455.1:0-4030 GCA_041499435.1 Gammaproteobacteria bacterium | reverse complement strand
CGGCCGCGCGCGAGATGAAGCTCGATCCGGCAGAGATCCGGCGCCGCAACTTCATCACGCAATTCCCGTATCAAACGCCGGTGGCGCTGCTCTATGACATCGGCAACTACGGCAAGACTCTGGACAGCGCAGCGAAGATGGCGGAGATCGCCGGTTTCCCCGCGCGCAAGGCCGAAGCGGCTCGGCGCGGCAAGCTGCGCGGGTTGGGATACTCCTGCTACATCGAAGCGTGCGGCATCGCACCTTCCGCAGTGGCCGGCAGCCTCGGCGCCCGCGCCGGATTGTTCGAGGCCGGCGAAGTGCGCGTACATCCCACCGGCAAGGTCACCGTCTTCACTGGCTCGCACAGTCACGGTCAGGGCCATGAGACCACGTTCGCTCAAGTCGTCGCCAGCCGGCTCGGCATCCCGATCGACGACGTCGACATCGTCCATGGCGACACGGGCCGCGTCCTGTTCGGAATGGGCACCTATGGGTCGCGCTCGCTTGCGGTCGGCGGCACTGCCATCATCCGCGCGGTGGACAAAGTCATCGCCAAAGGCAAGAAGATCGCCGCGCATCTGATGGAAGCTGCCGACACGGACGTGGAGTTCACCGACGGCGCGTTCAAAGTCGCCGGCACGGACAAACAGGTGCCATTCGCGCAAGTCGCGCTGACCGCGTACGTGCCGCACAATTATCCGCACGACAAGCTCGAACCCGGCCTGAACGAGAATGCGTTCTACGACCCGACCAACTTCACGTTCCCCGCCGGCAGCCACATCTGCGAAGTCGAGATCGATCCCGAGACCGGCGTCACGCAGATCGTGAGCTTCACCGCAGTCGACGACTTCGGCAACATCGTCAATCCGATGATCGTCGAAGGCCAGGTGCACGGCGGTCTCGCGCAAGGCATCGGGCAGGCGCTGCTGGAGAGTTGCCGTTACGACAAGGACACCGGACAGCTCGTCACCGGCTCGTTCCTCGACTATTGCGTCCCGCGCTCGGATGACCTGCCGTCGTTCAAAGTCGGCACCGAAGTGACGCCGTGCACGCACAACCCGCTCGGCGTGAAGGGCTGCGGCGAGGCCGGTGCGATCGGCGCACCGGCGGCGGTGATCAATGCAATCACCGATGCGCTGGGCGTACGCGACATCGAGATGCCAGCCACGCCGGAGCGTATCTGGCGTGCGATTCAGCAGAACCAGAGCAAGCAGGCTGCCTAAGATACCGACCAGGAGACCACCATGTATCAGTTCAACTATCATAAGGCGGCCAGTCTGGCCGATGCCGCGGCCGCACTCTCCAAGAGCAGTGACGCGCGCCTGCTCGCCGGCGGCCAGACTTTGATCGCTTCCATGAAGCTGCGGCTCGTCGCCCCCCCGGACTTGATCGATCTGAGCGGCGTACCGGAGCTGAAAGGCATCAAGGTGGATGCCGGCACAGTATCCATCGGTGCCATGACGCGGCACGCCGAAGTCGCCTCATCCAAGGACGTGCAGCAATCGATCCCAGCGCTGGCGCGGCTGGCGGGCCTGATCGGCGATCGCATGGTGCGTAACATGGGAACGCTGGGTGGCTCGGTTGCGAACAACGATCCGGCGGCCGATTATCCCGCTGCCGTGCTCGGGCTCGGCGCGACCATCAACACCAACAAGCGCAAGATCGCGGCCGACGATTTCTTCAAAGGCATTTTCGAGACCGCGCTGCAGCCCGGCGAGATCATCGTGTCCATCAGCTTCCCGATTCCCAAGCGTGCTGGCTACGCCAAGTTTCACAACCCCGCCTCGCGTTACGCGATCGTGGGCGTGTTCGTTGCAGAAGGAAACGGTGTACGCGTGGCGGTCACCGGTGCCGGGCCTTCGGCATTCCGTATTTCTGAGATGGAAAAAGCGCTGACATCCAAGTTTGCTCCGGAGGCCATCGCCAACATCAACGTGCCGGCGAACGGCCTCAACTCCGATCTCCATGCCAGCGCCGAGTACCGTGCGCATCTGGTGAACGTGATGGCCAGACGCGCGGTCGAGCAGGCAATCGCTGGAAAGTAGCTTGCCGTTCGTCCTGCCGCACGGCAGGATATCGTTCTCGACGCCACCGGGGCCGCATCGGCCCCGGTGGCGTATCGTATGTATCCTCCGCAAAGCTCACAACGACCTCTCTTCCTCACCGCTCAAAGAACATGACCACCGCTGCCGCGCGCCTGCCCGCCACCATCGATGAAACACTGGCTCTGCTCGCCACCGAGGACTACGTCGCCGAGCGCAGTCTCGCCACCGCGGTGTTCCTGGCGCTGCGCATGGGACGGCCGCTATTTCTCGAAGGCGAGGCCGGCGTAGGCAAAACCGAGATCGCCAAGGTGCTCGCCAGGATCCTCGGGCGCGAGCTGGTGCGTCTGCAGTGCTACGAGGGGCTCGACATCGCCTCCGCCGTCTACGAGTGGAACTACGCGCGGCAGATGATCGAGATCCGGCTCGCGGAAGCCGAGGGCATCAAGTCCCGCGAGGGGCTCGGGCAGGATATTTTTTCCGAGCGCTTCTTGATTCGCCGTCCGCTGTTGCAGGCGCTCGAAGGCGGCCTGGGCGGCCCGCCGGTGCTGCTCATCGACGAGCTCGATCGCACCGATGAGCCGTTCGAAGCCTATCTGCTCGAAGTCCTGTCCGATTTCCAGGTGACCATCCCGGAGATCGGCACCATCAAAGCTGCCGAGCCGCCGATCGTCATCATCACGTCCAATCGAACGCGCGAGATCCATGACGCGGTGAAGCGCCGCTGCCTGTATCACTGGGTGGATTATCCGAGCGCGCAGCGCGAGCTGGACATCGTTAACCGTAAAGTGCCTGGCGCCGCGCAGCGCTTGTCGCAGGAAGTCGTAGCGTTCGTGCAAAAACTGCGCGCCATGGATCTGTTCAAGCTGCCCGGCGTAGCCGAGACCATCGATTGGTCGAAGGCGCTGGTGGAACTGGACAAGCTGGCGCTGGATCCCGATACCATCAACGATACGCTGGGCGCTTTGCTGAAATATCAGGATGACATTTCACGGGTACGCGGGAGCGAGGCGGCCCGGTTGTTGGATGAGGTGCGGTCTGAGCTTTCTTGATGCGATTAAACCGAAAAGACGACGCAAAAGGCGCAAAAAAACGCAAAGAGCGCAAAAGTGGACGAGAACGCTCTGTCACATAAGATTCTGGGTGCAGCAATCGAGGTGCATAAGGAGCTCGGCCCCGGACTGTTGGAGTCAGTCTACGAGGAGGCGTTGATCGTTAAGCTGGGCCTGCTGATCAACTTCAACTCAACCACCCTGAAGAATTCCATTCGACGCGTGGTAAACAACTTGTGACGATCATCCTTTTGCGTACTTCGCGTTCTTTGCGCTTTCGCGTTGGGGTTCGGTTTTCGCCTGAGGTTTCGTCATGAAACTAGCCGAAAACGTAATCCACTTCGCCCGCGTCCTCCGCGAAGCCGGCATCCCGGTCGGGCCGGACCGGGTGCTCGACGCGCTGCGCGCGCTTCAGGTCACGGGCATCGAAAACCGCGAGGACTTCTACTGGACGCTGGCCGCGATGTTCCTCGGCCGGCGTGAGCACTTCGAAGTGTTCGATCAAGCCTTCCACATCTTCTGGCGCGACCCGCGTATGCTGGAGCGGGTCATGGCGATGATGCTCCCCAAGGTCTACGGGCGCGGCGAAGTGAAAGACGAAAACCAGCCCGCCAATCGCGTCGCCGAGGCAATGGCGCCGAAGCGCTCGCTGAATCAAGACGACAACCCCCAACCGCCCGACAAGGTCGAGCTCGATGCAACGTTCAGCGTGTCCGACCGTGAGCTCCTGCAGCGAGCGGATTTCGAGACGATGACCACGCAAGAGCTCGCTCAGGCGAAGAAGTTGATCGCACGCCTGCGACTGCCGATTCCCGAGATTCGCACGCGACGCCTGGCGGTGGATGCACACGGCCGGCGTGCGGACCTGCGCGCTACACTGCGCGCGAGTCTGCGCGGAAACAGCGACGTCATCCCGCTGCGCTTCCGCTCGCCACGGCGCCAGCATCCACCGCT
>JBGQKF010000454.1:0-4031 GCA_041499435.1 Gammaproteobacteria bacterium | reverse complement strand
TTGCCGGTGAGCTCAAGGAAAAAGCCGACCTCTACCTTCAGGCCGGCGCCCAGGAAACGTGGATCCTTTATCCCGATCTCACCATCGAAATACGCGATGCCAAAGGCGGTCAGCAGAGGTCTTCGTTGGGTGTCGATATTGCCCGGGTGCGGGCTGAGCTGGGGGCGCTGTAGACCGCTTGCGATCCGCATTCGATGCGCGTAGCCTTTCACTCAGTAGTTTGAAAAGCACGCACAAAACGTGTGCGCAACACCAGCGCGATGCACGCTGTTCGTGCACAACGCGATAGACCATAACATTGCCTGACACACCCGCACCAGCACTGCGCGTGAGCTCGGGTTACTCGAAGGGGTGAGAAGTTGCTCGTCCTGCGTCCAGACGTCGGGCATCTCCCGATCGTGATGCGCACCGCCTCGAAAGCGGCTGCGCTGCGGACAGAAGCAGCCGTCCTGGTGCGACGGCGCTCTCGCCACACGAACGTCTTTCGTTGCTTACCGTGTCACACCCCCGAGCGCCTCGGCGTGCATAGCGCCGCGGCCGCCTGTCTTTCATTTCTATAAAAGGAGAAAGGCATATGCCGCAGTTGATGATCAACGGTCAGAGCTACTTTTCCGACTCGCCGCCGGACACGCCCCTGCTGTGGGTGATCCGCGAAGAGCTGCGCCTCACCGGCACCAAGTTCGGCTGCGGCGCAGGGTTGTGCGGCTCGTGCACGGTGCACGTGAACGGCGAAGCCGTGCGCTCATGCCTGGTGAAGGTCAGCGACGTGGAGGGCGCTGCCATCGTCACCATCGAAGGACTGGATCCGGCCAACGCACATCCGGTGCAGCGCGCATGGATCGAGTTCCAGGTGCCGCAGTGCGGCTACTGCCAATCGGGTCAGATCATGCAGGCGGCCGCCCTGCTCTCGCACAACGCCAACCCGAGCGATCAGGAGATCATCGCCAGCATGAACGGCAACCTGTGCCGGTGCGCCACGTATTCACGCATCGTCGGTGCGGTCAAGCGCGCCTCACAGATCGCGAAGGAGGGCTAAGCCATGACTGAACCTGTCAGCATTACGCGTCGCGAGTTTCTGGTGCGCTCGGCCGCGACCGCAGCCGGCACCTTCTTCAGCATCGGACTCCCGGCATTGATGGAGAGCCAGTCGGCGCAGGCCGCGATGGGCACGGGCGGCTTCACGCCGTCGATCTGGTTCACCGTGACGCCGGACGGCAAGACCACGATGCACATCGTCAAGGCGGAGATGGGCCAGCACATCGGCACCGGACTCGCGCAGATCATCGCCGAGGAGCTGGAAGTGAAGTGGGATGACGTACGCCTCGACACGCCGCTCGAGAGCGTGGAGAACTTCGCGATCTACGGGCTCGCATATACGGTGAACAGCGGCAGCGTCACGACTGAGTTCGACCGACTGTCGCGTGCCGGCGCCGCTGGCCGCATTGCGCTGATCGAAGCCGGTGCGAAGGTGCTCGGCGCCAATCCGGCCGACTGCTACGCCGAGAATAGTCGCGTCATCGACAAGAAATCGGGGCGCTCGGTGGGCTACGGCGACATCCTGCAGAAGGTGAAGATCGATCGCAAGTTCGCCTACCCCGAGGATTTCAAGAAGATCCCGCTGAAAGCGCCGGCCGATTACAAAATCATCGGCAAGTCGATTCCGGCGATGGACATCCCGGCGAAGACCAACGGCCAGGTCAAGTACGGCATGGACGTGTTCCTGCCGAACATGGTGTACGGCGCGCTGATGATTCCACGCTCGCGTTATGGCTCGAAGGTGCAGGCTATCGACGAGTCGGAAGCGAAGAAGATCCCCGGCTTCATCAAGGCGGTGAGGATCGATGAGGCCATGGGCAAGTGCACGGGTTGGGTCGTGGCGGTGGCGCAGACGTTCCCCGCGGCGATGAAGGCGGCGAAAGCGCTCAAGGTGACAGTCGATCCAGGTCCGTACGGCAAGCTCAGCTTGAACGACATCATGGAAGAGTTCTCGGCCATGTCGGAGAAGGCCGAAGAGAGCGCGGCGTGGGTGCGCGAAGGCAACGTCGATCAGGGTCTGCAGCAGTCGGAAAAAGTGCTCGAGATGGAGTACACCACCGACATGGTGTGCCATGCCACGATGGAGCCGATCAACGCCACCGTGTATCAGGCTGCGGACGGCGCCTGGCACGTGTACACCGGCACCCAGAGCACAACGTTCGCACGCATGACGCTCACAGCGTATCTGGCGAAGGTGCTCAACAAGAAACCGGAAGAGCTCACGGTCTACGTGCACGGGTACCCGCTCGGCGGCGGCTTCGGCGGCAAGCAGGACTATGACGACATCCTGGCCGCGGCTTACGCGTCGAAGGAAGTGGGACGTCCGGTCAAGCTGATTCAGACGCGCGAGTCGCAGTTCGCCACCAGCTTCCCGCGCACGCCGACCTATCACAAGCTCAAGGCCGGGTTGAAAGACGGGCAGCTCCTCGCGATGAATCACGACATCGTCTGCGGCTGGATGGGCCCGCGCTTCTACGTGGGTAAGAAGTACGGCTCCGACTGGCTGCAGCTCGATTCCTGGGACGAGAAGAAGCAGGACATCGATCAATGGTCGATCGGCGGCAGCGATCACTGGTACTACGTGAAGAACCACCGCGTTCGGGCCTGGAACAGCGATCGCACCACCTGGGCGGTGCAGGCCAGTGCGCTGCGCACGGTGTCCAACTCGTACAACATGTTCGTGGTCGAGTCGTTCATGGACGAGGTCGCCCATGCACTGGGACGCGATCCGCTGGAGTTCCGTCTGTCGATGCTGAACGGCAAAGGCGGCAATCGTGGCATTCCCAACACCGGCTATCCGCCGGGAACGCCATCCGACTACTACATGGACCAGCTGTGGATCTCGCTGCCGTGGCCGACGGACAAGAGCTGGCCGCCGTACGAATCAGCCACGGTGGGCGGCGCGTTGCGGCTCGCCAACTGTCTGCGCGTCGCGGCCGGCAAGTGCGGGTACGGATCGAAGAAGCTTCCGCCCAACACCGGCATCGGCTTCGCAGTCTCGTCTGCCGAAGAGCGGCAGAGCCCGACGTGGGTGGCGGGCGCAGCGGAAGTGACCGTCGATCCGAAGACCGGCATCATCAAGGTCAATCGCGTGACCATCGCGATGGACATGGGCCTGGCGGTCAATCCGCAGAACATCGTGGCGCAGGTGCAAGGCTCGGCGTTGTGGGGTCTGAGCCAGATCCTGTCCGAGCGCTTGACGTACAAGGACGGTGCGATCGAGCAGACCAACTTCCATGAGTACAAGCCGATCCGTCTGGCGGATGTGCCGCCGATCGATGTCGAGCTGATTCCATCGGGCCATCATCCGAGCGGCGTCGGCGAACCGGCATCGACCGTGGTTGCGCCAGCAGTGGCCAACGCAGTGTTCAACGCGGTCGGCGCGCGCGTGCGTCACATGCCGATCAGCCCGCAGGCGGTGTTGGAGGCGATGAAGAACAAGGCGTGAAAAACTAGCGCCCCCATCCTAACCTTCCCCCGCAAGCGGGGGAAGGAACAATGACGCTCCCTCCCTTGCGAAGCGGGGGAGGGGGCGGTAATCGGGCGAGGGATCATGCATCCCTCGCCTTTTTTATCACGGAGGAAAGAGTGTCCGAAGAAATCACCTCCATGTCGGCTACGCAATTGGTCGAGCAGTACCGCACCAAACGTCTGTCTCCAGTCGAAGCAGTGAAAGCAGCGCTGGCACGTATCGACAAGCTGCAACCGATCTACAACGCATTCGTCATGGTCGATGAGGAGTCGGCTCTGCGGTGGGCAACGGAATCCGAAGCACGCTGGCAGAGAGGCGAGCCACTGGGACTCGTGGATGGTGTGCCGTCGACTGTGAAGGATCTCATCCTCACGAAAGGCTGGCCAACGCGCCGGGGCTCGCGCACCATCGATCCGAATCAACCCTGGGAGGAGGATGGCGCTTCCGTTGCGCGCATGAAAGAACAGGGCGCGGTGTTTCTTGGTAAAACCACAACGCCGGAGTTCGGCTGGAAGGGCGTGAC
>JBGQKF010000453.1:0-4032 GCA_041499435.1 Gammaproteobacteria bacterium | reverse complement strand
TCACTCTTCACTCTTCACTCTTCACCCTTCACGTCAGTTATCACTGATCTTCAATCACGTCCGCACCCTTCGGCGGCGTGAACGTGAACATGTCGGCCGCGAGTTTTGGATTGCGCTCCACTTGACCGAACCGGATCACGGTCACCTGCCCGAGATGATCGTACAGCTCCATGGTGTCGAGAGTGTTGCCCTTGAATCCCATGCGCACCTTGCTGAACATCGATTCCTCATCGCGGGGATAGGCCTCCAGCCAGTCCAGGCCGTTCTTCATGCCTTTCGCATCGAGGTTGTAGTATTGCTCGATCTCGTTGCTGCCGGCGAGCAGCGCAGCCGGGCTGCTGCCCAGAGCACCGCCCAGCTTCTTCACCGTGACCTGATTCAAGTCTTTGTCGTAGACCCAGAGCTTCTCGCCATCGCCGACGATAGTCTGCTGATAAGGCTTTTCGTATTCCCAGCGGAATTTTCCGGGGCGCGAGAACACCAGCTTGCCGGTGGCACTCTGCACCGTGGCGCCATTCTTGTCGCGCACCGTCTGCGTGAAGCTGGTGCGCGCGGATTGTGTTTGCGCAGCGAAAGCTTTCAGTTTTTCGATGGGGCCGGCCAGCGCTGCGAATGGGATGAGCAGCGGAATCAGCAATAGCAGCTGGGACGTAAGGTGAAGAGTGAAGAGTGAAGAGTGATGCCCCCTCACCCTGCCCTCTCCCCCTGCCGGGGGAAAGGGTATGAGCACTCTCCTCAGAGAAACCTCCTCATTGCTGCCCAGCGCCAGCTGATCAACGACCCTGCTTTTTTCGCTTTTCACTCTTCACCCTTCACCCTTCACTCTTCACTCTTCACTCTTCACTCTTCACACCCGCCTTAGAAGGCACCAACACCTCTCTGTTCCCATTGGTAGCCATACTCGACACGAGCCCCGCGCGCTCCATCTGCTCGATCAATCGCGCAGCACGGTTGTAGCCGATACGCAGGTGACGCTGCACCAGAGAAATGGAAGCCCGCCGCGACTTCAACACGATTTCCACCGCCTGATCGTAGAGGGGATCGGACTCGGCGTCGCCACCTTCGAATGCCGCCGCGTCGGCCCCGAGCTCCTCCGGGCTTTCCAGAATGCCGTCGATATACTGCGGCTGCGCGCGCGCCTTGAGATATTCGACGACTTTATGCACCTCATCGTCGGCGACGAAGGCGCCGTGCACCCGCTGCGGGTAACCGGTCCCCGGCGGCAGATAAAGCATGTCGCCCTGCCCGAGCAGCGACTCGGCCCCCATCTGATCGAGAATAGTGCGCGAATCGACTTTGCTCGACACCTGAAAGGCGATCCGGGTGGGAATATTCGCTTTGATCAAGCCGGTGATGACGTCGACCGATGGACGCTGTGTGGCGAGGATGAGGTGCACACCCGCCGCGCGCGCTTTCTGCGCGAGGCGCGCAATCAGCTCCTCGACTTTCTTGCCGACCACCATCATCAAGTCGGCAAGCTCGTCGATCACGACCACCAGCAGCGGCAGCTCCTTGAGTGAGGGCACCGGATCGTTCTGCACGGCGAACGGGTCTGGGAGCGGCTGGCCGGCTTTATCCGCCTCCCTCACCTTCTGATTGAAGCCAGACAGATTGCGCACGCCGAGCGTCGACATCAGCTTGTAGCGCCGCTCCATCTCCGCCACGCACCAGTTGAGCGCGTTGGCCGCCTGCTTCATGTCGATCACCACTGGTGCCAGCAGATGCGGGATGCCTTCGTAGACCGACAGCTCGAGCATCTTCGGATCCACCATGATCATGCGCACGTCATGGGGCGTCGCCTTGTAGAGCAGGCTCAGGATCATGGCGTTGATCGCCACCGACTTGCCCGAGCCCGTGGTGCCGGCGACCAGCAGATGCGGCATGCGCGTGAGATCCGCGACGATGGGTTTCCCAGCGATGTCCTTGCCCAGCGCCAGCGTCAGGGGCGAGCCCATGTCGGCATAAGCCTGGGAGCTCACGATCTCGGACAGCCGCACCACCTGCCGCTTGGGATTGGGGATCTCCAGCCCCATGTACGACTTGTTGGGAATCGTCTCCACCACGCGGATGCTCACTACCGAGAGCGCCCGCGCGAGGTCCTTGACCAGGGTGACGATCTGGCTGCCCTTCACACCGACCGCAGGATCGATCTCGAAGCGCGTGATCACCGGGCCAGGCTGGGCTGCCACCACCTTCACTTCGATGCCGAAGTCGAGCAGCTTCTTCTCGATCAGCCGCGAAGTGTATTCGAGCGTGTCGGCCGACAAGACCTGAATATCGCCGTGCGCTTCATCGAGGAGCGCCAGCGGCGGCAGGGGCGAGTCAGGCAGATCTTCGAACAGCGGGCGCTGTTTTTCGCGCGCCACGCGCGAAGACTTCGGAATCTCGAGCTCGGGAGGCTCGATATGGATGGGCCGATGCTCATCGAGAATCTTCTTTTCTTCTTCGACCACTTCGTCGCGGAGCGTTGCCGCTTTCGCGCCCAGTCTGCGATCGCGAGCGGCCTGCCAGCGAGCCACCGCAGCGGCGCATCCACGCTCGATCGCGCCACCGATCGCTTCGGAGACTTCCAGCCACGACAGTCCGGAGAGCAGGCTCAGGCCGATGCCGGCGATGAACAGCAGCGCGAGCGTCGCACCGGTATAGCCGAACCAGCGCGCCAGCAGTGCGCCGATGGCCGCACCCAGCATGCCACCAGGCGCCAGCGGGAGCTCGACGTGCAGCGAGTGCAGGCGCAGTGCCTCCAGACTGGCGCTGGCGAAAAGCAGAGCAAAGAATCCGGCGCAGGCGACGAGGAACGAACGGCGGTCCGCGGGCTCGGATGCTTCGAGGCGGCGGTAGCCCCAATGGATCGCAAACAACAGAAACACCACCGACCAGTACGCGGAGATTCCGAACGAATACAGCAGCAGGTCCGCGATCCAGGCGCCGAAGCGCCCGCCCGCGTTGTGGATCTCACCGCTCCCGGTGCTGTGCGACCAGCCGGGATCGTCTTTGCTGTAAGTGAACAGCACTAGTACGGCGTAGAGTCCGACCAGCACGAGAACCAGCCACCAGGCCTCGCGCGCGAGCGCAGCCAGCCGCGGCGGCAACGGGCGGCGCGGCGTGCGTCCGGTGCGGGATTTGAAGAACCTCACTTACCCGACTCCATGGCAGGCATGCGGCATTATACGGTCACCACGCGCGAGCGCCCGACGCCGGCTCGACAGGCGGGCGCGGGAACGGTAGATTGCCGCTTCATTCGCGACATTCTGGACTAAGGCTTCCATGACACTGAAGACTCGACATGCCCGCTTGCTGATTCTTGGCTCAGGCCCCGCCGGCTATTCTGCGGCGGTGTATGCCGCGCGCGCCAACTTGAGCCCGGGGCTCATCACCGGTATCGCACAGGGCGGACAACTGATGACCACCACGGACGTAGACAATTGGCCGGCTGACCACGCCGGCGTGCAGGGCCCCGAGCTGATGGAGCGCTTCATGAAGCATGCCCAGCGCTTCGATACCGACATCGTTTTCGACCACATTCATTCCGTGGAATTGCGCCAGCGGCCGTTCAGCCTGACCGGTGACCAGGCGGTGTACGCCTGTGATGCGCTCATCATCGCCACGGGCGCATCGGCGCGCTACCTGGGGCTCGAGTCGGAGCAGAAGTATATGGGGCGCGGGGTATCGGCGTGCGCCACCTGCGACGGTTTTTTCTACCGCGGCCAGGATGTCGCCGTGGTGGGCGGCGGGAACACAGCGGTGGAAGAGGCGCTCTATCTCTCTAATATCGCGAAGAGCGTTACCGTGGTACACCGACGCGACCGCTTCCGCGCCGAGAAGATACTCGCCGCGCGGCTGCAGGAGAAACAGCAGCACGGCAACGTCCGCATCGAATGGAACCACACGCTGGACGAGGTGCTGGGCGACAAGAGTGGCGTAAGCGGTGTGCGCATCAAGAACGTCCAGAGCGGCGGGGTACGCGATGTTCCTGTACAAGGTCTTTTTGTGGCCATCGGCCACACGCCCAACACGCAGATCTTCGCAGGT
>JBGQKF010000452.1:0-4036 GCA_041499435.1 Gammaproteobacteria bacterium | reverse complement strand
CTGCACCATCGCGTCGATGGAGATCGACAGGTCCGCCAGGATGCGCGTGATGTCGGCCAGGACACCGGGACGATCCAGCACGCGCAAGCGCAGGTAATACGACGTTTCCACCTCCTCCATCGGCAGGATCAGCGCGTCGGACAATGCGTCGGGCTGAAAGGCGAGATGGGGCACGCGGTTCTCCGGATCAGCGGTATGCATGCGCGTCACATCCACGAGATCGGCGACCACCGCCGAAGCGGTGGGCGAAGCGCCCGCTCCGGCGCCGTAGTACATGGTTGCGCCCACCGCATCGCCCTTCACCAGAACCGCGTTCATCACCCCTTCGACGTTCGCGATCAGGCGCCGCGAGGGGATCAGCGTGGGATGCACACGCAGCTCGATGCCTTTTGGTGTCCGCCGCGTGATGCCGAGCAGCTTGATGCGATAGCCCAGCTCCTCGGCGTAGCGGATGTCCTGGCGGGTGAGGCTCGAGATGCCTTCGGTGTACGCCTTTTCGAACTGCATCGGGATGCCGAAGCCGATACTGGCCATGATCGTGAGCTTGTGGGCCGCGTCGATCCCTTCGATATCGAACGTCGGGTCCGCTTCCGCGTAGCCCAGCCGCTGCGCTTCCGCGAGTGTTTCCTTGAACCCGGCGCCGGTGTCACGCATGGTGGACAAGATGAAGTTGCTCGTCCCATTGATGATGCCCGCGATCCATTCGATGCGGTTCGCGGTGAGACCTTCGCGCAGCGCCTTGATGATCGGAATCCCGCCCGCTACCGCAGCTTCGAATGCCACCATCACGCCGCGCTTCTGGGCAGCCGCGAAAATCTCGTTGCCATGCCATGCGAGCAAGGCCTTGTTGGCGGTAACCACATGCTTGCCGTTTTCGATCGCGCGCAGGATCAGATCTTTGGCGACCTTGGTGCCGCCGATCAGCTCGACGACGATGTCGATATCGGGATTGCGCACCACCGAGAAGGCATCGCCGGTCACCTCCGCCGCGCCATCGACGATGCGACGGGCGCGCTCCACATCCTGGTCGGCGACGACGTGAATGGTGATGGCGCGTCCCGCGCGGCGCGTGATTTCCTCCTGATTCCGACGCAGCAACGCAAAGGTGCCACCGCCTACGGTACCGATGCCCAGCAGGCCGACTCGAATCGGTTGCATCATTTGAACTCTTTGCGGAACACGAACGAAGGAATGACGTACCCTTCGCGAAAATAGAACTTGTGCGCGCGCGTGCGATGGGTACCCGAGTCCAGCTCGATGCCCGTGCAACCGCGCTGGCGGGCGAGTTGCTCGAGAAAACCGAGCAGTGCATGCCCGACCCCGCCCGAGCGGAAGTTCTCGTCGGTCACCAGATCGTCGACGTAGAACTTGTGACCGATATGCGTGTTCTCGAAATAGCGGAACACGGCGACTCCGACTACCCGGTCATCATGCTCGATCACGCACATCTCACCGCCCGAGGCAAACACCGTAAGCATCTTGCCCAGGTAGTCCGGAGCGATCTGGGGACGCAACTGGCGATGGACCGCCTCCGCGCGCGTCAGCCACTCAGGTTCGATCAATTGCCGGTTGTCATCGGTGATGCGGATGATTTCCATCGATTCCTTAACCAAAACAGTCGGGGTTACTGAGCATCACTTGCGCTTCATTTTGCCTTCGGCCGGCCTGACGGCCTTAACTTTGGCACTGCCAAAGTTAGCCTACGCCGAAACGAGCCTGACTGGTGGTGCTAGCACCCCATCACGCCGGAACATCTCCTTGATGCCGCGGATTGCCTGTCGCGTGCGCGGCTCGTTTTCAATCATTGAAAACCGGACGTGGTCGTCACCGTACTGGCCGAAGCCAATGCCCGGCGACACCGCGACTCTCGCGTCCACCAGCAGCTTCTTCGCAAACTCGAGCGAGCCCAGCGCGCGATACGCTTCGGGGATCTCTGCCCACACGTACATCGTCGCTTTCGGCACCTCGACATGCCAGCCGACCGAGTGCAGGCCGCTGCACAGCACATCGCGCCGCTTCTGGTACATCGAGCGAACCTGCTCGACGCAATCCTGCGGGCCTTCGAGCGCGACGATGGAAGCCACTTGAATGGGTGTAAACGTGCCGTAGTCGTGATAGCTCTTGATGCGCGCCAGGGCAGCAACGAGATCGGGGTTGCCTACCATGAAGCCCACCCGCCAGCCCGCCATGTTGTAGCTCTTCGACAAGGTAAAAAACTCCACCGCCACGTCTTTCGCGCCCGGCACCTGCATAATCGAAGGCGCCCGATAGCCGTCGAACACGATGTCGGCATAGGCGAAGTCGTGCACGATATAAATGCTGTGCTCGCGCGCGAGCGCGACGATGCGCTCGAAGAAGCCGAGCTCCACGCACTGCGTCGTGGGGTTGCTCGGAAAATTGAGGATGAGCATCTTCGGGCGCGGATACGAGTCGGTGATCGCGCGCGTCAACTCATCGAAGAAGTCCACGCCGGGCAGCATGGGAACGTGCCGGATATCGGCGCCCGCTATGACCGGCCCGTAGATGTGAATCGGATAGCTCGGATTGGGCACGAGCACGATGTCACCCGCGTCCAGCGTGGCGAGCGCGAGATGTGCGATGCCCTCCTTTGAGCCGATCGTAACGATGGCTTCGCGGTCCGGATCGAGCTCGACGTGGTAGCGCGTGCGATACCAATTGCAGATTGCCTTGCGCAACCGGACAATGCCTTTCGATACCGAATAGCGATGGGTGTCGCCGCGCTGCGCGCTTTCCACGAGCTTGTCGACGATGTGACGCGGTGTGGGCTGATCGGGATTGCCCATGCCGAAGTCGATGACGTCTTCGCCGCGTTTGCGCGCGGCTGCCTTCAACTCCCCGGTGATGTTGAAGACGTACGGCGGAAGGCGTTTAATGCGCGGGAACTGCTCCACTGTGATTGCGCTCCAAATTCCAAGTGATCTCTAAATTCATCATGTTACCGGACCCCCACGGCGCCAGCAAATCGTTATGAAGCTGCATCTTGCCCGCGCGGCAGACCGCAATCAGTTTTCCGGCTATGGCGCAGGCTACGTCGCCATCAATGGTGAGCGTTACGAGCGCAGCGTCATCGTGCTGCCGGATCGCATCGTGGAGTGGAACGTCGCGCACTTCGAAGAACTGTCCCGCCCGGTGTTCGAATCGCTGCGCGACCTGCCTGTCGATGTCGTGGTGCTGGGCACGGGCTCCGCGCTGCGATTCCCCTCCCCCGCTGATCTGCAGCTGCTGGTGCAGGCCGGCATCGGCATCGAAGTAATGGATACACCGGCTGCGTGCCGCACCTACAATGTCCTGCTCTCCGAGGACCGGCGCGTGGCCGCCGCTCTGCTCATGACCTGATAGCTCACATCGTCATCGAGCTCCATTCTCTTCGATCAGCGCGAGCGGGCTGAAGCCCACGCGCAACGCACCCCAATGCCGGCCTGAGTCCGGCAAGCATGCGACGAATCTCCAATCAGGAAGGCGCGAGGCACCTGGATGCCGACGCAGTGACCCGGGTGTAAATTCCGCAACTGGTGTATCGGCGCGCTCCGGGGCGACTTTAGCGGGGCGGCGCAGTGAGCCGGGCCTAGAGGTCGGCGAGCGTTTTGATGTGTGCCGCCACGCTGCGGCCGAGCGCGCCGAGGTTGTAGCCGCCTTCCAGGCAGGAAATGATGCGTCCGCCGGCGTGACGCTCGGCAATGTCCTTGATCTGGCGAGTAACCCAGCGATAATCGTCCTCGACCAGTGCAAGCGAAGCCATGTCGTCTTCGCGGTGGGCATCGAAGCCCGCGGACACGAAGAGGGCCTGTGGTCGGAACGATTCCAGTGCGGGCAGCCACTGCCCCCGGACCGCTTCGCGAAATGCAGCCCCGGCGGTGTAGGCCGGAAGCGGGATGTTGACCATGCGATCCGAGCGGCCTTCGATACCGCTGTACGGGTAGAAGGGATGCTGAAAGGTGGATACCATCAGCACCCGCGGATCATCGCGGAAGATGTCCTCGGTGCCGTTGCCGTGGTGCACATCGAAGTCCACGAT
>JBGQKF010000451.1:0-4047 GCA_041499435.1 Gammaproteobacteria bacterium | reverse complement strand
CTCGATATCCTCCGCTGAAATTGCGTGCTTTACGCGCACACGATCGTGCGCAGAGGCGATGCCGTCATGCTGAGCAGCCGCCTGCTGGTCACCCGACAGCTTGCTGTAGTAGTGTTCGACCCGCCGGCTCAAGGTGTCGGCGAAGTTGTGCGCGAGCGAGTAGGAATCGAGCTCGAGGATCGCGGCGTGCTGATCGTCGCGTACGACCGTTTGCAGGATGCCGTTCTGCAGAAAGATCTCGACGTGTCCGTCGAGATCTTGATCACGTTCCTCATGGCGCCCACGCGGTTGCAGCCGATCCAGGCGCGTTTCAAGCTTGACGATGGCGTTGTACACGGCGCGGCGCAGATGCGGCAGATAGAGACCGCCGAACAGTCCATGCCAGTAGGCATCGTTCGCCTGCGCCTGGTACAGCAGCGCCGTGAGCTCGGCATCGCGCTGTTGTGGCGGGAGCGCAGCCACCCGTGCGGACAGCGCCAGCATGCGCTTGTGCATCCAGTTGGACTCTGAGTAGCGCGACAGGAAATTCTTCCAGATGCCGCCGCGCAGGAACGCCTTGTCGCGCTCGTAGCGTCCGTGTGCTTTTTCCTGTTTGATGAGCGCCGCGTAGGCTTCCGCGCGGGCGGCGGGCAGAGTCCATTCGTTCATCTCGATGTACGAAGTGGTAGGCAGATACACGATGCCGCGCGTGTCGACGGCGTTGCGATAGTCGCTGAAGTGCGCGGTGACGATGCTCGCCGAGCTCAACACGCCTTCGATGAACTGCTCGAGCCACTTGCGCTCATACACCCAGTTGTATGTCTCCGGCCAGATTCCGAATTTCTCGATGTCGTCGAAGTAGATCGCCGCGGCACGCGCATGCTGCGTGCCGAGATCCTCGATGAACCTGACCGTCTCGTGCGCCTGCGCGAACGGAATCCGGTAGCGTAATCCCTCGGAGATCGGGAACAGATCGAGACCTCTTCCGTCTTCTTCCGTGGTGTAGTATCCGGTCAGCTCCTCGACACTCTTGCCGGCGCACAGGAAGTGATAGTCATCCACCGCAACGTACTCGATGCCGGCGTCGGCGAGTCCGGGCACCAGCGTGGCCTCCCATACGCGCTCGGTAAGCCAGGCGCCATGCGGGCGGCGCTGGGTCCAGCGTGCGAGACGGTCGGACATTGCATTGACCTGACCGATGCGATCGCGCGCAGGAATGACCGCGAGCACCGGTTCCATATCGCCGCCGCCGAACAGCTCGACCTGACCGCGCTCCACCATTTCGTGCAGCAGGTGCATGTCTTCGGGATAGCGGGCGAGCAATTGCTCGAGCAGCCAGCCGCTGAAGTGGACGGCGAAGCGGAACGACGGATAGCGCGACAGCGTCTGCAGGAACGGGCGATAGCAACGCATGTGCGCGTCGTCGACGACACTGCCGAAGTTGCCCACCGGCTGGTGTGCGTGCACGCCGAGCAGCAGAGTGACTTTGTCAGCCATGAATGTTGCGGTACCGTGGTGCGTATGGGGTCATGCGGAATTGTCGCCGGTGCGTTGCAAACGGGGTCACGCTGCTCGGCGCATTGCTCCGCCAAGATCGGGGTGACCCCCACCGCGGCTGATCGGTTCCGACAACTGCGCGGGCGGCGGCAGCTGCAGCAAGCGATAGAGATTGGTCAGGTTGGCGCGAAACAGGCGATCGAACACGCTCACCGCCTCCGGAGGGTTGTAGTCACCGAACCACCAAAACCAATCGGAGCCCTCGCAGATCGCCAGCTGTGCCGCGGCGGCTTGCGTGTCGGCCTCGCTCAGGCGGCCGCTCGCCATCACCAGGTTATAGCTCTGCTTGGCCGACGCGAGCAGATCCCAGGCACGGTTCTTCGGCTCCGAGCCGATCCAAGTCTGCAGATTCCCATGGACCCAGCTGCCCGCCACCAGCGGCGGCAAGGCACGCACGAAATCGGTCGGACGCGCTACACCCGGTGTCGGATCGGATAAGATCTCTGCGAAAGTCGCGGTGCGGATGGTCGCATGGTCCTCGAGCAGCCGATATAAGTCGTCGAGGAAATAGTAGGCGTTATACGGGTAGTACTCCCAGGCGTTTTCGCCGTCGAGAATCACACTGACCACCGGCGGATGGCCGGGCTCGGCGCGCGTCCGGATCTCTTCGAGCTGCGCGATGAAATGCGCAGCCGCGTCCTTTCCGTGCCAGCTCTTGTATTCGAACCCGATCAGATCCGACAGGCGGTCGTCGCGGAAAAAGCAGTGTAAGCGATGAGCTTCGGCTTCCACGACGTAGGGCCGGTAGAGAAACGTGCCGCGATCGCTCGTAGGAATGCCCGCACGCTGCAGCGTGTTCTTCAGGATCGCCTCGCCACTGGCAGTCCAACCCACCTTGTGCTCGGCGAGGAGCTTGAGAAAAGGCGAGGATAGCGCGCCTTCGGCCGGCCACATGCCCAGCGCATCGGCTTCGAAACGGCGGCGATGGCTGTGCTGAGCGCTCGTGATATGCCATGTGAGCCGCGAGCGTCCGCCGGGGTAGTGATCGGCCGCAGGCAGCGGCGCATCGGGCATAGCATCGCGTGCGGTGGCGAAATCGAGGAGCAATGGTCCAATAGGATGGTAATGCGGTGTGGTGGACAATTCGATGTGGCCCGACGCGGCGAGCCGCCGGTAGCGCGGGACGATGTCCTGCACCGCACGACCGATGAGCTCGAACACGCGCATGCGGTCGGCGTGTGTGAAGCGCTCACCGCGTGTCATGAGCTGCACCACGCACTCTTCCTTGCGTCGTACCGTCTCGCCCATCCAGGCGAGGTGATACCAGGTAAGCAGATCGAACAGATACCCCCCCGACAGATAGCGCGCCGGGTCGCCGCCCAGGGTGATCACCGACTCATACAGATCGCGCAGCCGTTTATAAGGCGTGTACGGCTCGATCATTTTCGCGTGGTTGGCGCGAAAGCATTGGTTGAGGATCAGCTCACGCTCGGCCTCGGTGGCGTGCTCGAGGTCCTGGCGCGCGAGCAGTCGCAACAGCGGATCGCGCAGGTTTCCGCTCGCGAACTGGTCACAGTAATCTTCGAGCTGATCGAGCAGAATCGGAACCAGATTCACCACCGCGTGTACCCGAGGATGATTTTCGAGGTGCGCGGCCATGTCCGCGTAATCCTTGATGGCGTGCAGGTAAACCCAGGGGTGCGCGAATTCACCGGTGGTCGGCGCGCGAAAATCGGGCTGGTGCATATGCCACAGCAGCACCAGGCGCAACGGATGCTTGGCTGCCATCAACGCGTAATGTAGACCTTCTGGCCGAGCATCTCGGGCGTGATCAAGGTGACGCCGCGCTCGCTGACGTAGAAACGTTTGCGATCCTGCTCCGGGTCGAAACCCGCGCTGAATCCCTCGGGCAGGATGCACTGTCGATCGACGACGCAACGGCGCAGGCGGGTGTGACGGTGGATCTCCACGTCGGGCAGGATAACCGAATCCTGAATGTCGCAGAAGCTATGCACATGTACTTTGGAGAACAGCAGCGAGCGCCGCACCGTCGATCCGCTGATGATGCAGCCGCCGGACACCGTCGAATCGACCGCCATCCCGCGCCGGCCATCGTCGTCGAACACGAACTTGGCCGGCGGCAGCTGTTCTTGATAGGTCCAGATCGGCCAGACGTCGTCATACAGGTTAAGCTCCGGCGTGACGTGTATCAGGTCGATGTTGGCTTCCCAGTACGCATCCACGGTACCGACATCGCGCCAGTACGGGAGCTCGTCGTTCATGCCGACGCAACTGTCCTGAAAGCGGTGCGCGAACACGCGATATCGCGGCACCAGATAAGGAATGATGTCCTTGCCGAAGTCATGCGCGGACTTGGGATCGTCGGTGTCGCGTGCCACCTGCTCGTAGAGGAACTTCGCGTTGAAGGCGTAAATGCCCATGCTGGCGAGGGCAAATCCAGGGCGGCCTGGAATCGCTTTCGGATCCTGGGGCTTCTCGTCGAACGTGCGCATGCGGGCTTCCTGATCCACGCCCATCACGCCGAAGGACCGCGCTTCCTCGAGCGGGACT
>JBGQKF010000450.1:0-4065 GCA_041499435.1 Gammaproteobacteria bacterium | reverse complement strand
CGATCATGCCGGTGAGATACGCAGGCTCCTGGATGAAATTGTCGAATACCGAGAAGTTCGGCTCCTGCGGCTTGCCCGAAGAGCCGAGCAGAAAGCTCACCTTGGGATAGTCTTTGGCCACTTTGCGCGCAGCAGCTTCCACGGCAAAGGCCTCGCCGACGATCAGAGTATTGCCCTGCTCTGCGTACTGGCGCATGACGCGCTCGTAGTCGGCGTTGGTCACGTTCTCGGAGAACACGTATTCGATCTCGCCATTGCCCTTGGCCGCATTCAATGCCTTGTGGATACGCGACACCCATTGCTGCTCCACCGGGACGGTGTAGATCGCCGCCACCTTGAGCTTCTGCTGCGCAGTCGCCGTGAGCGGCATCGCCAATGCAACGAGAGCGGCCAGCGCCACGCCGGCGTTCATCACAGTTCTACGCTTGCTAGTCCCCATCGTTTTGCTCCCCTGTTGAGTCATGAATGGACGCCGCTCGAGCTGCCGGCGCCTCGCGCTGCCGAGCCATAACCGTACCAACTTCACACGATCCGCGCCAGCACACTTCTCGAGGCCGCAGTATATACAGGGCGAGGCGCTCGCGACCGCCGGGTTCGCGCGGCGCGCGCACAAAGGCGAGGCGCAACATCGACGCTACGCTCCGTTTGCGTGCATCGCGAGAACCGATCTCAAGCGGGTTCTAAAATCTTCTTGACACTGCGACCACCACGGTCGTGTTGCAATGATCGGTTCCCGCCGGACAGGAGTCGTGTGGCGCGGTGGAACCGATTACGCTCAGCTCGAACGTGAACCCCAGCGCTTCGATACCGACGCCGGCTTTGAAATCGAGCACGGGACTATCCTGCTCCGCTCCGCCAGACGGCCTGGGCTGATGATGTCCGAGATAGCCGACGTGCCCGAGCAGCACGATGCGCGAGGTCAACTGATGCACTGCGTTGAGCTCGACATACACAGCAGACGCGCCGGTACCGAAGTAATTGTCCGAGTAATACGCGCGTGCATTGAGGTTTTCGTAGGTGACGCCGAGGAAGCCTTCGGTGTAGTGATAACTCGGCTCGGTTGTCGGACGCGGAAAAAGAACAGTTGTGAGGCCGGCCTCCCAGGAAGTGCGCTCGTTCAGCGCGTGCGCATAGCCGCCATAGATCTGGCCTCCGAGTCCGGACACCTCGGGATCGAGACGGACGGTGGAGGCGAGGCCGCCGATGAAGATTCCGCTGGGATGTTGATAGTCCAGCCCGCCCTGGAGCGCGGGCTGCCGATCGCTCAGCGACTCACCGCGATAACGGTAATCCGAGAGGAGCGCTACATGACCTGAAAGCTGCGCGCGCGCTGCAGCCGGAGCAGCCAGCGACACCAGCAGCAGACACAGTGCAACCCAGGGTCGTGGCTCAGGATGGCGGGCTGGCCTCGCGGCGAGCGCGCGGGCTCGCCACCACACCGCAACAATGGCAGTCGCGCTCTTTGGCAACGCTCGCCAGCGCCGCGCACGCATCCACCATCGAGCCGCGAGCGCCCGCGACGTGGCTCGCGTAACGATGCAGATGGTCGAAGATCTGGTTCGGCTTGAGTTCAGGAGCGCGTTCCAGCAAAAGCGCGACAATACCACTCACGTGCGCGGTGGCGAACGAGTTACCGGACACGAACGAAAAGCTTCCATTCGGCGCGGTGGTGAGCACTCGTTCGCCCGGCGCGTAGAGCACGCGCATCGAGCCGGCCGGCGTCCCGGTGGAAGCCACCGCGATGACCTCGGCGCTTTGCGCGGGAAAGCTTGCATCCGGCGCAATCGGATCGACGGCCGCGATCACTGTCACGCCGCGCTCGATCGCCTTCTGCACCAGCCGGTCCAGCAGCCGGTCGGGCGGACCCGTGAGACTCAAATTCAGCACGCGGGCATTGTGGGTCAAAGCGTACTGAATCGCCTTCGCCAGCGTGAAGCTGCTGCACAGCGCATCGCTCGCATCGGGCGCGCGCTGCCAGCATGCGCGCAGCGGCATCATGGTCGCCTCTGGCGCGATGCCCACGATGCCGATTCCATTATCGGCCTTGGCCACGATGATACCGGCCACCGCAGTGCCATGCATCTCGCCGGCATAGCGCACATCGTCGACGAAGTTGATCGGCTGCGCAAGCTGGCCGCGCAGATCGGGATGCTCGAGCTCCACGCCGGTGTCGATCTGAGCGATGAGCACGCGCCTGCCTTTCGCCATGCGATGCAGATCATCGAGATGCAAGGCGCTAGCGCTCGTTTGCAGCGGGTAGTACGGGTCGTTGTGCGCAAGGGTATGGAAGGTCTGCACACTTTGCACCGACTCCACTCGCGGATCGGCCGCGAGGCGCGACACGATTTCCTGCTGCGTGTGCGAGGCGGGTATCGCGGCGAGGAAGCAGCGCACGCCGAGGGCGGGCATCGGCCAATCGCTCACCAGCTCGAGCTCGTACTCGCGCGCAAGGGCTTCTGCGATTCGTTGCTGCTGCGGGGGCGCGGATGCGCCGTACATCGGCGCCGGCGCAGCCCCCGGCCGGTAGCGGCGCAGTGGCGATTCCTTGATCATCACCAGGATCTGCTGCTCGACCGGCACGCTTTCGGTCTTCGCCGCGAAGTGCGTTGCGGGGCGAGTTGCGCAGCCGGCCGCAGCGACCAGCAGCAACAGCACACCGATGCGCAAGGCGATCACGGCGTGCCCGCCGATGCGGCCGGTTCCACGAACCGAACCCATGCGCGCTGTCGCAATTGGGCAAGCGCCTGCGCCTGCTCAGCGGCTGGCACTTCCAATGTGTATGCGCCTTCGGGCGTGGGCCCGTCGACGATGCGTGCGTGCAGGGTCCGCAGCGCCTCTCGAATCTGCCCTTCGGAGCGCTCGGCATCGAACACGACGATCAATTCGGCGCCTCGGGCAGCCAACGACGGAGCTGCGGCGAGCGTGTGGTAGTAAGGCGGCGGTTCGGAGCGCAGCAGAAAGGCCGCGACCAGCAGCACGATGACGGCGGCTTGCGCAATCAGCAGGGTCTGCCACCAGCGCGGCTTGATGCGCGCGAGCAAGCTACCGCCCGCGGCCGGATTGCGCTCTGAAGGTAACCGCTCGATGCGCGCGCGCACGCGCGCCAGCCCGTCGCTTGCCGCGTGATCATCAGCTTCCGCGGAATATATCGCCCGCATTTCGCGCAGCACGAGAAGATCCTGCTTGCACGCGATGCAGTCTGCGAGGTGCCGCTCGACACGCGTGCGCTCGTCCGGGTCGAGCGTACCGTTCGCGTACCAGGGCAGCAGATCGGCTACCTCGCTGTGCTCAGGGTCGTCGATCGGATAGAGGCGCATGGCTCGTCACTCTTGAGTATAGGCGGCCAGCAGCGTTCTCAACCTGCGTCGTGCGTGAAACATTCTGGTCTTCACGGTGTTGAGCGGACAACCGGTGATGGCGGCAATCTCCTTGTAGCCGAAACCGTGGAAGTACGTGAGCTCGATCACCGCACGCTGTTCCACCGAAAGCTCGGTGACCACGTACCGTAGCATCGCTCGAGCCTCGCCTTCGATGTAGTCGGTCTCCAGGCTCTGTACACAAACGCCGTCATCCGGATGCGACGGCACCCGGCCCGCTCGCCGCTCGCGGTGATGAGCTCGCATCATCTCGTTGTAGGCGATCGCGAATATCCAGGTCGACACACGCGAGTGTCCGTTGTAGCGCGCGGCCTTGCGCCATACCACCAGCATCGTATCGTCCAGGATTTCGTCGACCAGATGCCGCTTGCGGGTGAGCTGTTCGATGAACCGCGTAAGCCGCCGGTAATAGGTGCGATAGAGCGCGTCGAAGGCGACGCGATCCCCGGCCGCAACGCGGCCTACCAGTGCGACCTCGTCTTCTTCGCCTGGTGATGTGGGAACAGCCGGCTCCCAGCCGTTTTGCCGCATTCGGCCCTGTTGCTCGTTCATATGTGCCGTTAACTCTTGCACAGCGCAAAAAGGTTCACCAGGGGCCGGCATGCTCTACCTCGCACCACAGCCCAGAGCGGTACAAAACATTGCAAGCAAATGACACCGCCAGCGCGATGAACCTCGCGCCGGTTTG
>JBGQKF010000449.1:0-4075 GCA_041499435.1 Gammaproteobacteria bacterium | reverse complement strand
GATGCTCACCAGCCTGCTCGATGCAACGAGTGGCAAGGCGCGGTTGCTGGGCAAACCTGTGGACGCGCGCGATCTGGCCACGCGCTCGCGCGTGGGCTTCATGTCGCAATCGTTCTCGCTGTACACCGAGCTCACGGTCCGCCAAAACCTGGAGCTGCACGCGCGTCTGTTCCATCTGCCGGCCGCGCACATCGCAGCACGCATCGGCGAGCTCACCGAGCGGTTCTCGTTGACGCCGTATCTGGACCAGGTTGCAGAAAGCCTGCCGCTCGGTGTGCGGCAGCGGCTTTCGCTGGCCGTCGCGGTGATACACGAGCCCGAAATTCTGATCCTGGATGAGCCCACTTCCGGTGTGGACCCGGTTGCGCGCGACCGCTTCTGGGCGCTCCTGCTCGATCTATCGCGTAACCGCGGCGTGACTATCTTCATCTCCACACACTTCATGAACGAGGCGCAGCGCTGCGATCGGATCTCGCTGATGCATGCCGGGAAGGTGCTGGCGCAAGGCCGGCCGCAGGACATCGTACGCGATGCCGGCGCGACCGATCTGGAAGATGCGTTCGTCGGAATGCTGAGTCGGGCCGACGCGGGTGCGGCCGCGCCGACGCAGGATGTCGCCTTGCTGCCCGCCAAGTCGCCCCTATCCGCCACGACATTTGGGTTCAGCTTCGGGCGGCTGTGGGCCTACGCGCAGCGCGAAGCGACGGAGATCCGCCGCGATCCGATCCGGCTCGCCTTCGCGCTGGTCGGGCCGCTCCTGCTGACGCTCACGTTCGGTTTCGGCATCTCGTTCGACGTCGAAAACCTTTCCTACGCCGTGCTGGACTACGACAACTCGGCGCAGAGCCGCGCTTACCTGGAAAACTTTTCCAGCTCGCGCTACTTCAGGCAACAGCCGCGGCTGCGCGACAGCGCCGATCTGGAGCAGCGGCTGCGTGCGGGTGCCATCAAAGTCGCGATCGAGATACCCGCCGGGTTCGGACGCGCGCTGGTACAGGGTCGTACGCCCGAAGTGGCGGCGTGGGTGGATGGCGCGCTGCCCTTTCGCGCAGAGGTGAGCCGCGGCTATGTCGAAGGTGTGCATCAGCGGTTCCTGGACGATCTGACCCGCCACGCCGGGCGCGTGGCGCCGCCGGCACCGATCAAGCTCGAGGTGCGCTTCCGCTACAACCAGGAGTTCAAGAGCGTGTATGCGATGGTGCCCGGCATCATAATGATGCAGCTGATTCTGATCCCCGCGGTGATGACCGCGCTGGGCGTGGTACGCGAGAAGGAGCTCGGCTCCATCGTCAACTTCTACGTCACGCCCACCACCGGGCTGGAGTTTCTACTTGGCAAGCAGCTGCCTTATATCGGTGTGGCACTGGTGAACTTCGTCAGCATGATTGTGCTCGCCTTGCTGGTGTTCGGCGTGCCGATCAAAGGGAGCGCGCTCGGGCTCGCGATCGGCGCGCTCCTGTACGTGACCGCGACCACCGCGTACGGATTGCTGATGTCGAACTTCGTCCGCACGCAGATCGCGGCCATCTTCGCGACCGCGATCATCACTACGCTGCCCGCGATCCAGTTCTCCGGCCTGCTGCTCCCGGTATCGTCCATGTCCCCCGACGCGCAGGCGATCGGACGCGTGTTTCCTTCCACGTACTTTCAGCACATCAGCGTGGGCACTTTCACGAAAGCGCTGCCGCTCGCAAGCGTGACCGGCGATCTGGCCGCGATGGCCATCATCGGCTGCGCGATCGTCGCCCTGGCCCGCGCATCCCTGCGGACGCAGGAAAAATGATCGCGCGTGCACAAGCCATCTACCGGCTCGGCTTGAAGGAGCTGTACAGCCTCGGGCGCGATACCGCGCTGGTGCTGCTCATCATCTACGCGTTCACCTACGCCGTGTACGGCCCGGCGCAAGGCGCGCGCACCGAGCTGCGCAACGCTTCCGTCGCGATTGTGGACGAGGACCGCTCCGCGCTCTCGGGCCGCATTCGCGATGCGCTGCTGCCGCCGGCATTTCGGCCGCCGCAAATCATCGGCGCGAACGAGATCGATCCTGCGATGGATGCGGGTCGCTTCACGTTCGTGATCGACATCCCGCCGCGCTTCCAGGCCGATCTCGAGGCGCGCCGAACCCCGACCATCCAGCTCAACGTGGACGCCACGGCCATGAGCCAGGCCGGGCGCGGCGCAGGCTACATCCAGAGCATCATCGCGCAGGAAGTGGAGCGGTTAGGGGGTACACCGTCCGGCGCCCAATCGCCCGTACGTCTAGTTACGCGCGCCAAGTTCAACCCGAACCTGACCGAGACCTGGTTCCTGGGCGTATCGCAGATCATCAACAACATCACAATGCTCGCCATCATCCTGTCCGGCGCAGCGGTGGTGCGCGAACGTGAGCACGGTACCATTGAGCACCTGCTCGTTATGCCGCTTACGCCCAGCGACATCATGCTGGCGAAGGTGTGGTCCAGTGCGCTGGTGATCGTGGTCGTGTCCACGCTGTCCCTGCGCTTCGTCGTTCAGGGCATGCTGGATGTGCCTATCGCCGGGTCGATCCCGTTGTTCATGGCGGGCGCTGGCATCTACATGTTCTCGGTCGCCTCGCTGGGCATCTTCCTCGCCACCATCGCACGCTCGATGCCCCAGTTCGGCCTGCTCGCCCTCCCGGGTTTCCTGGTGCTGAACATGCTCTCCGGCGGCACCACGCCGCTGGACAGCATGCCGCAGTGGTTGCAGAAGACCATGCAGTTCTCCCCCACGACTCATTTCGTAAACCTTTCGATGGCGATCCTGTATCGCGGAGCGGGGCTTGCCGCGGTGTGGCAGGACTTCGCGGCAGTGGTCGGTCTGGGGCTGGTATTCTTCCTGGCTGCTCTGGTGCGGTTCAGGAAGACGGTGAGCCTGATGCAGGCGTGAAGCGCGCGACTCTTGACGGACAGGTCAGCCGCGGGGCGAGAGGTGTAATTGCGAGGCAGGCTGCATCGGATTCAGATATGCTCCGCGGTTGTGGTCGCCGCCGCAGATGGCGGTGCCACGTGCCCGATTCCCCAAAAAAGAAGGAGTCCAGATTTGAATATGAATATTTTAAGACACATCACAGCGGTCTTCGTTGTGATCGCCATCGCCATGTTCGCGGCGGCGCCATCGCTAGCCCAGAGCGGCAAGCAGCCCAACATCATCATGATCATGGGCGATGACATCGGCTGGGCCAACATCGGCGTCTACAACCAGGGAATCATGTCGGGCAGAACGCCCAACCTCGACCGACTCGCGTCCGAGGGAATGCGCTTCACCGACTATTACGCGGAGGCGAGCTGCACGGCGGGACGCGCCAACTTCATCACCGGCGAGATCCCACTGCGCACCGGCCTGACGACGGTCGGGCAGGCCGGGTCGCCGATCGGGATGCCGGCGCAGGCGCCGACGATCGCGACGGCGCTGAAGGCGATGGGCTACGCCACCGGTCAGTTCGGCAAGAATCACCTGGGGGACCTGAACCAGTTCCTGCCTACGGTGCACGGCTTCGACGAGTTCTACGGCTATCTCTACCACCTGGACGCGATGGAGGACCCCTGCCACGTGAACTACCCGGCCGCGCTGAAGGACACGGTCGGGCCGCGCCACATGGTCCACAGCTGGGCGACGGACGTCGATGACCCGACCGTGCAACCGCGCTGGGGCAAGATCGGCAAGCAGAGGATCGAGGACGCCGGCGAGCTTTGTCCAAAGCGGATGGAGACCGTGGACGACGAAATTCTCGACCTCGCGCTCAAGTTCGTCGACAAGGCGCGCAAGGACGGCAAGCCGTTCTTCCTCTGGCTCAACCCGACGCGGATGCACGTGGTCACGCACCTGTCGCCGAAGTACGAAGCCCTGCGCAACTCGGACAACAACTGGACCATCCAGGAAGCCGGGATGGCGCAGATCGACGACATCGTCGGTTCGGTTATGAAATACGTCAAGGACAATGGCCTCGACGGCGATACGATCATCGGCTTCACGACCGACAACGGCGCCGAAAACTTCACTTGGCCGGACGGCGGCCAGACGCCCTTCGCCGGAGGCAAAGGAACAGCCCTCGAAG
>JBGQKF010000448.1:0-4078 GCA_041499435.1 Gammaproteobacteria bacterium | reverse complement strand
GGCCTGACCCCAGTCGGGGCGGCTGCCGATGATGCGCCTGGCCTACTGCGTGAATCCTTGCACAGCACCCCTCGGCGTATAGCAGACGCAGGACGCGTTCGGTGGCAATGCAACCGCCATGTTGCAATATCCGAGCTGAGTCCTGCAGTACCGCGCGGCGATCGGTCGCGGCGCTACGACTGGCGGCGGCGGATTGTAGGCCTGCGGTGGCGGCGGATTGTAGGCCTGCGGCGGCGCAGGCTGTGAGCTCGGGTTCGGGTCTTTCTTCTTGCTCTCAGTGTACGTGCTGTACGCGTCGCTGAGCGTTTTCAGGCTCTCGTTGAAGTCTGCGCCCGTCATAGAGGCACAGCCAGCCAACAGAGCCACGATAGGGATGCAGAAGCAGCTACAGCGCAGCATACTCGCCTCTTTCGTCGACGAACGTTACAACGCCAGATGTGCGCGCAACCAAGCGCGCCATAAAGCACATCAGCGAGCCAACTGTAACGTGGCTTGGACGAGGAGCTCAATACAACGAACGTGCTAAGCGGACGAGCGCGCGGCGAGCAGCCGCCCAGTCAGCGGGGATGAGCTGATATCAGATCAGCCGCCTTTTCCGCCATTGCGATCACGGTCGCGTTGATGTTGCCCGAGGGGACGGCCGGCATGACGGAGGCATCGACGACGCGCAGCCGCTCGAGGCCGTGCACGCGCAGCTGTGGATCGACCACGGCGCGTGCGTCCATTCCCATGCGGCAGGTCGAGGTCGGGTGGAACACCGTGTCGCCGGCTTCGCGGCAGAAGGCGAGCCAGTCCTCATCGCTCTGCACGCGCGGCCCCGGAAACTCTTCCGCGGCCACAGAGTCGCGCAGCGGTTCTGTGGCGGCAATGCGCCGAATGAGCTTCAGGCCGTCCACCATCACGCGTCGGTCGTTGGGGGTAGCAAGGTAGTTGTAGCGGATCGAGGGTGCGGTATGGGCGTCGGCGGAGGTGATGTGCACCGAGCCGCGCGACTCGACCTGGGTCTGCGACACCGACAGCGTAAAGCCGGAGAACGGATGCAGCACCCCGCCGCGCTTGGCGGTGGAGAAGTTAATGAAGTAGATCTGCGCGTCGGGGCGCAGGATCTCGGGCCGCGTGCGCACGAACGCGCCGGCGTAACCTGCACTCACGGTGAGCGGGCCGCGGCGAAACAGAAGGTACTGCAGGCCGATCTTCGCTTGGCGCCATACGCTCAGCATGTCGTCATTCAGGGTGATCGGGCGGGTACAGCGCCAGAAAGTCCGACAGTAGAAATGGTCTTGCAGGTCCTCGCCCACGCCCGACGCATCGTGCACAAGCGGGATCCCGTGCCGCGCGAGCAGCGCGCGCGGACCCACACCTGAGAGTTGCAACAGCTGGGGTGTGTTGATGGTGCCGGCCGCGAGAATCACTTCGCGTGTCGCGCGCACCGCTTGCTTTGCACCACGCGCTTCATAGGCCACGCCGGTCGCACGCTTGCCCTCGAACAGCACCCGGGTCGCAAGCGCCTCTACCTCCACCCGCAGGTTGGGACGTTTCTCCGCCGGACGCAGATAGCCCACTGCGGTACTGCAGCGCCGGCCGTTTCTCGCCGTAGCCTGGTAATAGCCGGTCCCTTCCTGCGTCACGCCATTGAAATCGTCGTTGCGGGGAATACCCAGCGCCATCGCCGATGCGATGAAGGCGTCACATAGCTCGTGTCGATCCGGAAGGTCCGACACGGCGAGCGGACCGCTGACGCCGTGCCACTCGCTCGCGCCGTGACTGTGATCCTCGGACTTCTTGAAATACGGCAGCAGGTCCTCGAAGCCCCAGCCGGGAATGCCCCAGCCGTCGTAGTCTTCGTGTTGGCCGCGGATGTGGACCAGACCGTTGATCGAGGAGGAGCCGCCCAGGACCTTGCCGCGCGGCGTGAATACACGTCGCCCGTTCAGCGCCGGCTCGGGCTCCGACTGATAGGCCCAGTTGACATCAGTGCGTGCGAACAGTCTTCCGTACCCAAGCGGCACGTGAATCCAGAAATCCTTGTCGCGCGGCCCCGCCTCGAGCAGCAGCACCGTGCTGCGCCCATCGGCGGTGAGGCGATTGGCGAGCACGCAGCCTGCCGAACCCGCGCCTACGATGATGTAGTCGAAGTCAGTCAATGCGAGACCGGAAAACGCTGTCGAACGCCGCTACTCTTCGATGAGAGGCTGCGGCGGCAATGCAAACCACGGAAAAGCGCGAAGCTTAACACTCGGAATGACAGCAACTCAACTGAGCATCACGACGTCGAGAAGCCACCTGACCACAACACCACAAAACGCAGCGTTGGATGTAGACTGAGCTTCGCGTCTTTAAGGAAAAGAGGGGGTCCGCAATGACGAACGTCCCGCGATGGTACGCTAAGGGTGATTGGTTCGACGTTTGCAAATGCAACATTCCCTGCCCATGCGAATTTGCCCAGGCGCCGACATTCGGCGACTGTGAAGCGATGGCCGAAGCGCTGACCGGGCCCACCACGCTGCCGGGTCAGCTGGTGCAGACCTTCAACCCACCGGGCTCCGAGGTCGGCCCAAACGCCGTCGCGACTTGGGCAACCGCGAAAGTGGATCGAGTCGACAGCTTTGGCTTCAAGTGGAATCGCAGCGGACAATCGAGCAAGCACATCCCGTTCTCCTGGAGCGGACCCGATTGATTCGGCGCCAGCTGTAGTCATGGCATCAAACCGGGAAACGCCATTCGCGGCGTTCGGCATCCTGTCGTGGCGGGTCAATCTGGCGGTCGTGATTGGATTGCTGGTGCTATCGGTGCTCGCCTGGCTGAGCACGATCGAACAGGCCATCTCGATGAGCGGCATGGTGATGGGATTGGGCCAGATCGGCGGCCGTGCCCAGGGCGATATGAGCCCCGGCATCTTCCTCACGATGTGGGTGACGATGATGGTGGCCATGATGCTTCCGACCACCGCGCCGATCGTGCTCGCACACCTCGCCGTCACGCGGCGGCAGGGCCGGGGCATTTATCCCACCTTCGTATTCATCGCCGCTTATCTTCTCGTCTGGTCGGCCATCGGCGTGGTACCCCTCATTGCCTACCATGCATTCGCACAGTTGACCGGCGACGCAGCTGAGTCGCGTTGGCTGCCCGCGCTTGCGGGAACAATGCTGATCATCGCCGGTGCCTATCAATTCACGGGCTGGAAGCAGGTCTGCTTCGACAAGTGCCAAAGTCCCTTTGCATTTATCGTCGCCCATGACTTTGGCGGTGGTGCTCTGAGCTCGCTGCGCGCGGGTGCCCTTCACGGAGCGTACTGTCTGGGCTGCTGTTGGGCGCTCACCGCAGTACTGCTCGTCGTCGGACTCATGAATCTCATGTGGATGGCGGGCATCTTTGCGCTCATCTTCGTCGAGAGGAGTTGGAAGCACGGACTGATGCTGGCGAAGCTGGCGGGCATCGGACTCTTGCTGCTCGGCGCGATGGTCATCGCTCGCCCAGCACTGCTGGCATTGATCTCATTGTGAGAATGCCAGGCCGATGAGGGCTCACGTTTGTCTCTGGTTCGCGCTGCCCTCGATCGCCGCCGCCGCGGCGGCACCCGGCGCGCTGCTGAAGGCGGAGGTCGAAGGCAACACCGTGGTGATCTACTCGTCGATGAAGAAAGCCGGCGGATGCAAAGCGTCAGTGCTGTTCTCTTACAAGAAGGGAGACCAGCGTCAGACGCGCAAGCTCGAATGCAATTTCCGCGTTCCAGCGCAGGACCGCTACCGGTTCTGCGAGCACTCCAACCCCGAGTTCATCGATCTCAAGATCGAAAGCGCGACCATCGGAGGGTGCGAGTAGGCGAAACATACTGTCGCGCTAGTTGTCGTTTGCCCGCTTCAAGGCGACATGAAAAATCGCGCCTCGGCCCGGTTCCGCCTCAGCCCAGACGCGCCCGCCATGACGCTGCACGATGCGTTGCACGGTCGCCAGGCCTATGCCAGTGCCCTCGAAGTCGGCTTCCCGGTGCAGGCGCTGGAACACACCGAACAGCTTGCTGGCATAGCGCATGTCGAAGCCGGTCCCGTTATCGCGCACGTCGATAACGACTTCATCC
>JBGQKF010000447.1:0-4079 GCA_041499435.1 Gammaproteobacteria bacterium | reverse complement strand
TCTGCACCATTCAGTTTCAAGCCCGGGCTGGTACCCACCGCGGCAGCGATCATCGGCATCCTCATCGCTGCACTGTTGGGCGACTGGCAGTTGCATCGGGCCGCGCACAAATCCGAGCTGCAGGCGCGTCTGGTGGAGGCGTCGCGCTCGCCTGCGCTTGCCATCGGCCGCGATCCCATCGATCCTGCAGCGACGGCTTATCACCCCGTGCAGGTACGTGGACACCTCGACGCGGACCGCACGGTGTACATCGACAATCGAGTGCACCACGGCATCGCCGGCTACGTGGTCGTGAGTCCCCTGCAGATCTCCGGGAGCGATCGCTATGTGCTGGTGGAGCGTGGGTGGGTGGCTGCGGGACCCGATCGCACCCGATTGCCCGCGGTCGCAGCGCCGCCCGGGGATGTGGACATTCACGGGATCGCGCTTCCCGGAAACCCGCGGCTGTTCGAGCTTTCGCACGATGTCCTGGCGGGCAAGGTCTGGCAAAATCTGACGGTGGATCGCTATCGCGAGCGCTTCGGCATCGAGCTGCAACCGGTTATCGTTCAGCAGCACAACGAAATGCCGGATGGTCTGGTGCGCGATTGGGCACCGCCGAATCTTGGCATCGAGCGCCATCGCGCTTACGCCTTCCAGTGGTTTTCGCTGGCCGTCGTTATTCTGATTCTGTACGTCACACTCAATGTCCGACGCAATAAAGTCCCGGCGTAATCACCGCCTCACTCTACTCCTGCTTGCCGCCGTGGCCGTCTTGCCTCTGCTCGCTGCATACGTCCTGTACCTCTTCTGGCGCCCGAGCTCGCTCACCAACTACGGCGAGCTGTTGCCTCCGATCTCGATCGCCGATGCCGTCGCGCCGCAACCCGACGGCTCGCGCTTCGACTTCGCGCGGTTCAAAGGCAAATGGGTGATGCTGATGGTCGACTCCGGCCAATGCGACGCGTACTGTCAGGGCAAGCTTTACCGGATGCGGCAAGTCCGGCTCACTCAAGGTCAGAACATGGAGCGTATCGAGCGTGCCTGGCTGATCGACGATGAGATGGCGCCTGCCGGACGGTTGCGTGCCGACTATGAGGGTACCTATGAGATCCGGGTGAAGGACCGCGCGCTGCTCAGCCGGTTGCCGGCTAAGAGTTCTGCCCGCGCGCACATTTACATCATCGATCCACTGGGAAATGTCATCCTTCGCTACGCCGGCGATGCCGATGCGACCGGGATGAAGAAAGACTTCAACCGGCTTCTGAGGGCTTCCCGCATTGGCTAGCTTCAGTGCGCCGATGAGCTGATGGCTGCTCGACCTGATGCTAAACTCTCGCTTTAGACCTCAACAACCATGACCGTCCTCGCACAACACTACAAGCCCGCAGCCCTGCGTCTGCAGCAGCTGTTCCGCCTGACCAAACCGAGGGTGGTGAGCCTGATCGTCTTTACGGCGGTGATCGGGATGTTTCTTGCGACACCGGGCCTGCCGCCAGTCAGCATCCTGGTGTGCGCAACTGCAGGCATCGCTCTGGTGGCCGGCGCGGCGGCCGCTATCAATTGCCTGGTCGAGCAGAAGCTCGATGGCATCATGGCCCGCACGCGTTCGCGTCCTTTGCCGATGGGCCAGCTCACATCGTTGCAGACGCTCACCTTTGCCGCCATCATCGGTAGCGGCGGACTCTGGCTGCTGTATTCGATGGTGAATCCGCTGACGATGTGGCTCACGCTAGCCACGTTCGTCGGCTACGCGGTGGTCTATACGGTGGTGCTGAAACCGCTCACTCCGCAGAACATCGTGATCGGCGGCGCTTCAGGCGCCATGCCACCGGTTCTCGGCTGGGCGGCGGTTACCGGGCAGCTCGCGCCGGATGCGCTGCTGCTGTTTCTCATCATCTTTGCGTGGACGCCCCCGCATTTCTGGTCGCTGGCGTTGTATCGCAAGCACGAATACGCCAGGGCCGGCATTCCGATGCTGCCGGTAACGCACGGCGATCGGTTCACACGGTTGCATGTACTGCTGTACACGCTGATTCTGATCGCGGTCAGCCTGCTGCCATTCACCAGCCAGATGAGCGGGTACCTCTACCTGGGCGCCACCCTGCTCCTCGATGCTGTGTTCCTCGGCTACGCCATCAAAATCTACGTCGACTACAGCGACGCACTGGCGCGGCGGACTTTCCGCTATTCGATCGTGTATCTGTCCGCGCTTTTCGCCGCGCTGCTGATCGATCACTATTGGCGGTTCGTGAGTTGACGCTACCTGTTGGCTGGCTGAGGCGCAGTCTCGTGCCTCTCGCATGTGTCTGCTGTGTGGTGCTTGCCTCCTGCGATCGCTCTTCCAGCTCGCTCAGTCTCAAAGCCACGGACATCACCGGCGCGGACTTCGGCCACGATTTGCAGCTGACCGATTTCAACGGGCAGGCACGCAAGCTTGCCGACTTCCGTGGGAAAGTTGTGGTGGTTTTCTTCGGGTATACCCACTGTCCCGACGTGTGCCCAACCACGATGTCGGAGCTCGCCTCCGCGATGAAAAAGCTGGGCGCTGAGGCGGACAAGGTGCAGGTGTTGTTCGTCACTGCTGACCCCGAGCGCGATACGCCCGAGATCTTGAAGCAATACGTGACCGCCTTCGATCCCCACTTTCTGGGTTTGCGCGGAACGCCCGAGCAGACCGCGCAAGCTGCGAAGGATTTCAAGGTGCTGATCCAGAAGAATCCAGGGAACGCCGCAAACTATACCGTCGATCACTCGTCGGGGACGTATCTCTACGACCCGCAGGGCCGGCTGCGTGTGTATGTAAGCTACGGGCAGGGGGCGGACGTATTCGCGCACGACATCGCGGCGTTGCTCAAGGCGAGCTGAGCTCGTTGCGCACTGGGTACAAACAAAAACGCCGCGCGAAGGCGGCGTTGCGTTGAGCAGGGTTGCGGTTATGCAGTGGCTGCGGGGATGAGCGCCCGCATTTTCTTCATCGCCTGCGCTTCGATCTGGCGAATCCGCTCCGCGGACACCCCGAACTAGTCGGCGAGCTCGTGCAACGTCGCCGAGTCGTCCTCGCGCAACCAGCGTGCCTCGATGATTCTGCGGCTGCGCTGGTCCAGACTGTTCAATGCGTTCTGCAGACCCCGCGTGCGCAGACGCTCTGTTTCTTCGTGCTCGAGGATGCGTCCGGGCTCCTCTTCGGGATTGGAAAGATACGAGATCGGGCCGAAGCCTTCCTCGTCGTCTTCGCCGATTGGCTCGAGCGAGATATCCTGTCCACCCAGGCGCATCTCCATCTCGGAGACGTCGGACGCCTTCACCCGCAGTTGGCTCGCCATCTCATCGGTTTCTTCCCGGGTCATGGCGCCGTGACCCTTCTTCATGCTGCGCAAGTTGAAGAACAGTTTGCGCTGCGCTTTGGTGGTCGCGATTTTCACGACGCGCCAGTTGCGCAGGATGTGCTCATGCATTTCGGCGCGGATCCAGTGCACGGCAAACGAAACCAGGCGCACGCCGCGATTGGGATCGAAGCGTTTCACAGCCTTCATCAGACCGACGTTGCCTTCCTGGATCAGGTCCGCATGCGGCAATCCGTAGCCGAGATACCCGCGAGCGATGGAAACCACCAGCCGCAGGTGCGACAACACCAGCTGCCCTGCCGCTCCGAGGTCCTCGTTATCGCGGTACTGGCGTGCCAGTCGCATCTCCTCCTCTTCGGTCAGGAGAGGAAAGCGGTTCACCGCCTGGATATAACTCTCCAGGCTGCCAGCCGTCGAAGGCAGCGACATAACCATTGGCAAGCTCTTGATCATTAAAGAAGTCCTCCTTGATACATGGCATTTTAGCACTCAGCGTTTAAGAGTGCCAGACAGCGGGGAAAGTTCCCGACCAAATCAGTCGGCTACCTTGCCTCGAACCGCCAGAGATGTCTTGTGACCGAGAGCCAAACCCCCAGCCAACCCAGCAACGCAGAGAACAGCAGGAGACTCATCGCATCGTCCCAGCGCAGGCCGGCAATGCGAAAGCTCGCCGAATAGAGCGCCGCCAGCGTGGCGAGATCACGATTGAGCAGGAGTACCGCCATGCTCAAGACGCCCCATGCCATCAAGCCG
>JBGQKF010000446.1:0-4120 GCA_041499435.1 Gammaproteobacteria bacterium | reverse complement strand
GCTCGGTCCCGCGTTTCGCCTGGTGATCGCAGCCAATATACGCATGGCGATCGAGAACTTCGCAGCGGTGCTAAAACGTCAGCCTTCTGCCGATCAGTTCGAGCGCGTGACCTGGATGTTCTACGAGGCGGGCGGCCAGACGAGTGCGGTGGATTACGCGCGCGCGGTTGCAGTCCTGCACCGGACCGGCCGTCTGGTCGCCGCATTCTTCCAGCGCTACGATCTGCTGCTGACCCCCACGCTGCCGCGTGAGCCCGAACGCATTGGCGTATTCGATATGAATACGCCGGACCCCGAAGGCTACGGCAAAGCGATAGCGCTGTTCACCTCGTTCACCGCGCCATTCAATGCCAGCGGCAATCCAGCGATCTCGGTGCCGCTGCACTGGAGCGAAGAGGGCCTGCCGATCGGCATCCAGCTCGCTGCACGTTACGGCGAGGAGGCCATCTTGTTGCGCGTGGCCGCGCAACTGGAGCAGGCGCGGCCGTGGTTCGACCGGCGTGCGCCGGTCAATGCGGACGCCTGACCATGGAAGCGTTCCTCCATCAAGTATTGTCCGGGCTTGCCACCGGCGGGGTCTATGCCAGTCTGGCGCTCGCCCTGGTGATGATCTATCAGTCCACCAACCATATCAATTTCGCGCAAGGCGAGATGGCGATGTTCTCCACCTATCTCGCCTGGAACATGATCAACGCCGGCCTGCCCTACTGGGGCGCATTCGCGCTCACCATCGCGATCTCGTTCGTGGCCGGTGTGGTGATCGAGCGCGTCATCATCCGCCCCGTAGAGAACGCGCCGGTGCTGTCGGTGGTGACGGTGTTCGTTGCGTTGCTGGTGATCTTCAACAGCATCGCAGGCTGGATCTACACGTACACCATCAAGACTTTCCCGAGCCCGTTTCCGGAGCAGCCGCTGTTCGGCAACCGCTACATTTCCTCGCACGAGCTCGGCGCCATTGGTGTGACGCTGACCGTCCTCGTGCTGCTGTATGTGTTCTTTCGCTTCACACCGCTCGGTCTCGCGATGCGTGCAGCGGCGCAAAACGCGACGTCGAGCCGGCTGGTCGGCATCCGCGTCGGCTGGATGCTGGCACTGGGATGGGGCCTTGCAGCGGCAGTCGGAGCGGTGGCCGGTATGCTGGTCGCGCCGATCATCTACCTCGAGCCCAACATGATGTCCGGGGTGCTGCTGTACGCGTTCGCCGCAGCCTTAGTCGGCGGCATCGACAATCCGTTCGGCGCCGTGTTCGGCGGCTTCATCGTCGGCATCCTGGAGAATCTGATCGGTGCGTACGTGATCGGAACCGAGCTCAAGCTCACGGTGGCGCTCGTGCTGATCATCTGCGTGCTGCTGGTAAAGCCCACGGGGCTGTTTGGGAAAGTGTTTGCGACCAGGGTGTAAGACGAATCACCCATCACCAGTCACGAATCACGCTTTGTTATGAATGATGCCCTCGCTACACCGCCTTTGAGCATGACGCGCTACGCCGGTTTGTCGCTCCGCGCGTGGAAGATGGTCGGCCTGATCGCGCTGGTGCTGGGCGCGATCGCGCTGCCTTTCACCGTGTCGAACTACCGCGTGTTCCAGTTCAACATGGTGCTGGTGTATGCGATCGTTCTGCTGGGCCTGAATATCCTGACCGGGTACAACGGTCAGATCTCGCTCGGGCACGGTGCCTTCTATGCGATCGGTGCGTATGTGGCGGCGGTTCTCATGGATCGGGCGGGCTGGCCCTACTGGGCTACCATTCCGGTCGCCGGCCTCGCCTGCTTCGTATCGGGTTTTCTGTTCGGTCTTCCGGCGCTGCGGCTGCGGGGCCACTATCTCGCGCTCGCCACTTTTGCATTGGCGGTGGCGATGCCGCAGCTGCTGAAGTACAAGCACATCGAGCAATGGACCGGGGGCGTCCAGGGTATCGTGATCATCAAACCCGATCCGCCGTTTGGCTGGAAGATCACTCCCGATCAGTGGTTGTATCTGTTTACGCTCGCGATCCTGATTGTGATGTTCATCCTCGGCTGGAACCTGCTGCGCGGGCGCATCGGCCGTGCGTTGATCGCCATCCGCGACCATCCGATCGCAGCCGAAGCGATGGGCGTCAACAGTGCGCTCTACAAGTCGCTCACCTTCGGCGTGAGCGCGCTGTTCACCGGTGTGGCGGGCGCACTCGGAGCGATCGTGGTGCAGTTTGTCGCGCCCGACAGCTTCACGGCCGGGCTGTCGATCAATTTTCTGGTCGGCATCGTCGTGGGTGGCATTGCCTCCATCTCGGGTGCCGTCTACGGCGCGCTGTTCATCCAGTTCGTGCCCAATTTTGCCGACCAGATCTCCAAGGCCGCACCCTGGGCGATCTACGGCGTGTTCCTCCTGCTCTTCGTCTATCTGATGCCCACCGGGGTTGCGGGCTTCGTGCGTTGGGTGTACCAGCGCTTGCGCCGGGCCCGCGGCGGCACAGATCAGCCCGCTGTCGCTAAACCCTCATAGGAGCCGATGCCATGAACGCTCGCGGTATGCTCGCGACCGGTTTGATCGCGCTGTTGCTGACGGCCATCCCGGCCGTTGCGCAAAAAAAATACGACGTCGGCGTGACCGACACCGAGATCAAGGTCGGCCAGACCATGCCCTATAGCGGGCCGGCATCGGCATACGGCACGATCGGCCGTGCCGAGGCCGCATACTTCCAGATGATCAATGACCAGGGTGGAATCAACGGCCGCAAGATCACGCTCATCAGCCTGGACGACGGCTACAGTCCGCCCAAGACGGTAGAGCAGATCAGGCGCCTGGTGGAGCAGGATCAGGTGCTGATGATCTACCAGAGCCTGGGAACACCGACCAATACGGCGATCCAGCGCTATCTCAATGCGCAGAAAGTGCCACAGGTATTCGTGGCGACCGGTGCTACAAAGTGGGGCGATCCGACCAACTTTCCGTGGACCATGGGCTGGCAACCGAGCTACCACGCCGAGTCTGTGATCTATGCCAAATACGTGATGCAAAACAAGCCCGAAGCCAAGATAGCGGTGCTCTATCAGAACGACGACTACGGCAAGGACTATCTGAACAGCCTGCGCGCGGGGCTGGGCGCCAAGGCCAAGATGATCGTGAAGGAACTGAGCTACGAGACCAGCGATCCATCGGTCGAATCGCAGATCGTCACGCTGCAGGCTTCCGGTGCGGATACGTTTTTCATCTTCGCCACGCCGAAGTTCGCGGCTCAGGCGATTCGCAAGACATATGACGTCGGTTGGCGCCCGCTGCAAATCGTGAACAACGTTTCCAACTCGGTTGGCACCGTGCTGCAACCCGCTGGTCTGGAGAAGGCCGAGGGGCTGATCAGCTCCTTCTACCTGAAGGAACCGACCGATCCCCAGTGGTCCAAGGACAAGGCGTTCAAGGACTGGGTGGAGTGGATGAAAAAGTACTACAGCCAAGGCGATCTGGCGGATCTTGGCAACGTGTACGGCTATACTGTCGCACAGACTCTGGTGCAGGTACTGCAGCAATGCGGCGACGATCTGACACGCGAAAATATCATGCGCCAGGCCGCGAATCTCAAGAATGTCGAGCTGCCGATGCTGCTGCCGGGAGTAAAGCTCAACACCAGCGCGACCGACTTCTATCCTCTCGAGCAGCTGCAGCTCGCACGCTTCGATGGTAAACGCTGGGTGCTGTTCGGCGAAGTGCTCACGGGTCACTAAAGCGGCTCGTGTACGACTCTGCATAAGTTGCATTGAACGGATCTGAACCATGGCCGATCGCTTTCTGGAAGGACGCGTAGCTGTGATAACCGGCGCGGGACGCGGCATCGGTCGCGCGATCGCGCTTGTGCTGGGAGGCGCCGGCGCAGCGCTCGCACTGGTGGAGCGCACGCTAGCAGAGGCCGCAGACACGAGCCGGCTCCTGCAAGGTGCCGGCGTGCAGTGCGAGACATTCGCCTGCGACGTGCGCGAGGACATGCAGGTACAGACGCTGGCCGCCCAGGTGATGCAGCGCTTCGGCGCGGTGCACATCCTGGTGAACAATGCCGGCACAGCGATACGCAAGAAAGTGCACGAATTCACGCTCGAGGAGTGGCGCCTGGTCATGGAAACCAACCTCACTGGCCCTTGGCTGATGT
>JBGQKF010000445.1:0-4122 GCA_041499435.1 Gammaproteobacteria bacterium | reverse complement strand
GGCGATCCGCTGTCGCCGAGCTCCAAGGGCACCGCCTGGCGTCTGGACGACGAGAAGCTGGTGTATCCGTTCTACGAGAAGGCTATGAAGTCCGGCATCCGCAACATCTGCATCCATAAAGGGCTGCTGCCGAACGACTACGAGAAGTCCTGGCCTGGCGTGTGGAAGTTTGCGACGGCGGACGATATCCCGAAAGCAGCGAAGGACTGGCCGGCATTGAACTTCATCATCTACCACGGCGCGCTGCGCCCGTTCCTCGAGGATCCGGCCTACGAGTTGGGTTTGTTCGAGCAGAGCGGCCAGATTCGCTGGGTCACCGACGTGGCGGCGATGAAGGAGAAGTATGGCCTGACCAACGTGTACGGCGAGCTGGGCACCACGTTCGCGACCTGTGCGGTAGCCAATCCGCGTATGGCCGCTGCGGTGGTCGGATCGCTGGTCAATGGGCTAGGCGCCGATCACGTGGTGTGGGGCAGCGACTCGGTGTGGTACGGCTCGCCGCAGTGGCAGATCGAAGCCATGCGCCGGCTCGAGATCCCCGACGACATGATGAAGAATCAAGGCTGGAAGACCAAGCTCGGCGCCGCCGACGGCAAAGTCAAGAACATGATCTTCGGCGAGAACTCCGCGCGCCTGTATAACTACAAGATCGCGGATTACTACGAGAAGCTGGGCACTGACAAGCTGGCGAAGATGAAAGAAGAGTATGAAACCGCCGGCGCCGATCGGAACAACGCCTTCTACGGATACATCGGCAAGAAGGCCTGATCCAGAACCACCGCTGTTGAGTATTGAAACCGGGGACGGAAGTCCCCGGTTTTTTTCACGTTCCACTGTGTCGCCGCGCCAGCTCAGCTCGTGCTAACCTGCTTGGTCGGACATAGTCGAATCCCGAATCACGACGACATGAACTTCCTCGCCCACGCCTTCCTCGCCCGCGACGAGAGCGATCTTCTGCTGGGAAGTCTGATGGGGGATTTCGTCAAAGGGCCGTTGGATGGGCGCTACGCACCATCCATCACCCGCGGACTGATTCTGCATCGAGGCGTGGATACGTATACCGACGCGCACGCGATCGTAGCCCGCAGCCGCGCACGCGTTGGTCCCATACGGCGGCGCTATGCCGGCATTCTCGTGGACTTGTTCTACGATCACTACCTTGCCCGTTACTGGAGCGACTATGCCGCCACGCCGCTCGATCAGTTCACCGCGAGCGTGTACGCCACCCTGCTCGACCGTCCTCACCTGCTGCCCGAACGCCTGCGCGACATCGCACCGCACATGGCCAGCCGCGACTGGCTCGGGTCCTATCGCGATATAGCAGCGGTGGGAGAGTCACTCGATCGCATCGGCACGCGCCTGAAGCGCGGCAACGCACTGCTCGGCTCGGTAAAGGAATTGATCGGGAACTACGCCAGCCTCGAGGCCGACTTTCGAGCGTTTTTCCCCGATGTCGTGCGATTCGCGCAGGAAGCTCAGGCGGCGTCCGCATGCCTGGCCGGAAGCGCTCCCGCAAATGGCGCGTGCCCTCGGGTGTGATCCACGCCCAACAGCCGGCAGCCATTGAACCCGCCCAACCCCTCGATGACGCATCGATCCAGGAGCTCGAACTTGCGGTTCAGAATGAACACGACGCCCACGGCCTTAGCACGCTTCTCGCGAGGCGTATTGCTCCCGCCAACGATGAACACATGCTCGTCGTCCATCGAGAAGTCTTTGCAGAAGTACTGCTCCGGATCATATTCAAAGACCACTTTATCTTCGACCATGAGGCCGGCCTTGCGTGGGTGCTCGGACAGTGCTTTCGACCTCCATGAAAAACAGCAGAGCTGGAACATCCGATGGTCGATCACCCCGAAGGCATGTGACTCCCAGCCTACCGCCCGTCGTTCCAGTTCATTCCACTCCAGGTCGAACTTGGCGTAACCGCCGGGCCCCGGTCGGCCGGCGTACCGATTCAGACACACGTAATAGTGCAGGCCGTCGCAAAAAACATTGTTCAGGTGGAAATAGTCGAGGATGTGCGGCTCGACAGGCCTTCTTTTCTTCAGATTGAGATCGAGATCCAACTCCCACACTTCGTTCCATGACGTCGCCGCTATATACACGGAGGCGCCGTACACGTTCAGCTGGTGCAAACCGGGCTTGTCATAGCTCAGCACGCGCGCATGAGCACCCAACTTGCTCCACAGCCATCTCATGCCGCGCCTGAGATCGCCCCGCAGCGGTATGCGGAACGGAACACGCAGCGAGCAGCGTTGCAACGCCCCGTCGCTCAACTGCCCGGAGGCAACGAACGTGGCCCCCGACAAATAGACTCGATCACCGATGCTGGTGACCCCGAAAACGGATTCACCTTGCGGATGCTCGTACAGTACCCGGTACTGACCAGATGCAACATCGAGCTGCAGCAATTTGCCGCCTTCGCTCGTTACCAGCAGTTGTTCTTTCGCCGGCTTCCCCAGAGCCATTGCTTCCCCCTATGCTTTCGTTCGTGAACACGATCGATTGCGGTTTGTTGTTGGAGAATCCGCTGATCGACTTCAAGCCTCTGCGCAAATGCGCAGCGATCAAGCGGCCAGAACGGTTGCCACACCCCCTGCGGCTTCGATCAGAGATCAGCACGGCGGATAGTCCCGCAGCAGCCGCTGAAATTCCTCCGCCGCCAGCGGCCGGCTGAACAGATGTCCCTGGTAAGCGTCGCACTGGAGCTGCTCGAGCAGCGCGCGCTGCTCCTCGGTTTCCACCCCTTCTGCTATGACGCGTATCCCCAGCGTGCGCGCCATGGCGACCACGGCTTTCACCATCGTGGCGATATCGGCATTCAGCACGATGTCACGCACGAACGAGCGGTCGACCTTCAGCGCCTGTACCGGCAGGCGCTGCAGGTACGCGAAGCTCGAGTACCCGGTGCCGAAATCGTCGATGCACACGCGCACACCGAGCTCAGCCAGGCGCCGCATGGTGTCCATGACGCCTTCGCCCTGATGCAGGATGATGCCTTCGGTGATCTCGAGCGCGAAACATTCCGGCGGCAGCGCGGCGGCCTTGAGCGCGGTCGCGATGGTCTGCGGCAGATCCTTCTGCGCGAACTGCCGCGCCGACAGGTTGACGGTGAGCTGCGGCAGCATCCATCCCATGCTTCGCCACAGCGCGACCTGCGCGCAAGCACCGTTCAACACGAGTGCACCGAGCTCCAGAATCAGACCGCTTTCTTCGGCAACCGGGATGAAATCCCTGGCAGCGAGCAATCCGCGTGCGCTGTGCCAGCGCAACAACGCCTCCACCCCGACGATCCGGCGCGATTCGATCTCGACCGTGGGCTGGTAGTAAATCACCAGGTCGCCTCTGCGCAGCGCCTGGCGCAGCTCGGCTTCGAGCCCAAGGCGATCGTCGTTCCTGCGCGCCATCTCGGCGGTATAGAACAGGTAAGTGTTCCGGCCGCTGTGCTTGGCGCGGTACATGGCAATGTCGGCGTTTTTCACCAGCTCGTCGACGTCTTCGCTGTCGCGCGGATACACGGTAACGCCGATGCTGGTGCTCACCAGGATCTGCCGGCCGTCCACATCGAGGGGAATCGACAGCAGGTGGCGCACCTTCTCCGCAAGGGCCGCGAAGCGCTCCGGCTCGCCGGTGCCTTCGGCGATGAGCGTGAATTCATCGCCGCCCAGCCGCGAGATAGTATCGACCTCGCGCAGCTGCTCCTTTAGACGCGCTGCCACCACCTGCAGCACGCGATCGCCGGTGCCATGCCCGAGGGTATCGTTGATCTGCTTGAAGCGGTCGAGATCGAAGAACATCAGCGCCACCAGCGTCCCGTTGCGGCGCGCTCGCGCCAGCGCCTGCGACAGGCGATCGCGAAACACGGCACGATTAGGGAGCCCGGTGAGCACATCGAACTGCGCGAGAAAGGTGAGCCGCTCCTCGGCCTGCCGCCGCTGCGTCTCGCGATCCATCGCATCGAGTGCAAAGGATATGTTCGCCGACATCTCGAGCAGCAGCTCCACCAGCTCCTGGTCGAAGAAGCCGACCTCCGCGGAGGCGAGCATCAGCACGCCGACCACGGCGCCGTTGCGTCGTAACGGAAAGTTTGCAGCAGAGCGCAGGTTCGCCGTGCGCAGC
>JBGQKF010000444.1:0-4125 GCA_041499435.1 Gammaproteobacteria bacterium | reverse complement strand
CGTTCTGTCAGCGGTATGGAAGCGAGCAGTGTGCGCAAGGAGCTGGTGGCACACGCCCGTACCTCCGTGAAGGATGGAAGGGCTGGCGCTTATCCGGCGCTGCCGATCTACTGAATACGAGCCTCAAAGATTATCCGTCGAGCGACAGTGCGTCCGTCGGGGACGGGGTGATTGAGCAGATCGCCCCACACCACAAACATTCTCCGCGACTTGCTGCCAGCACAGGCGTATTCTGATTCCTTGGTTAGTCCCCGCAGAAAGATATGTACCTGTGAGCAAGACAACGTCGCCCATTCGCGCACAGCTGGCCGCGCTCGCGTCCCGGCTTGGCGCAAGGCGCAACGCGATTTTGCAGGCCTGGCGACGCGCCGTGGACGAAGATCTTCTTTCGGAAAGCGGTGCCAAGCTTTCGCGCGTGCAGTTCTTTGATCACATTCCCGAAGTATTGGATTCGTTCGAGCATCTGCTGTGCACCGCCACGGACGAGGAAGACGTGGCGACCGAGCGGGAAAATCGGGACCTGGCCGCTGAACACGGGAGGGTACGATGGCAGCAAGGTTATCAGCTCCAGGAGGTGATGCATGACTGGGGACATCTCCACCTGTGCCTATTGCAAGAGCTCGAGCGCGACGCCACTCGCCAGCGCGACGTGCCGATTGAAGTAATGTCCATTGCGAGAATTCGCCTGACGCAGCTGTGCAATAAAGGCATCAGCCAAAGTGCCATGGAATACGCGCAGCTCCAACAAGCCGAAGCCTCCGACCGGCTGACGGCGTTGGAACGAGCGTTCGATCGACTCCAGGAGCTCGAACAGCAGCGCGCGGAGACGTGGCGCGAGGCGGCACACGACCTGCGAGGTAACCTAGGCGTGGTAAAGAATGTGACCGCAGTCTTGAATCGGAATGGGCTGCCACAAGCCAGCCGAGATCAATTGCAGGCGACGCTGAAAAGAGGCGTCGATTCACTGCATCTGCTGCTCAATGATCTCGTCGACCTTGCGCGATTGGAAGCGGGTCACGAGCAAAGACACGTAGCAAGCTTCGATGCCGCCCAGTTAACGCACGCGTTGTGCGCAACTTTCAAACCGCTGGCTGATGAGCGATCACTGTTCCTGCTGGCCGATGGCCCCGACACCCTGGCCGTGGAGGGAGACGCTGTAAAAGTGCAGCGCATCGCTCAAAATTTGATTCTCAACGCCCTGCATTACACCGATCGTGGCGGCGTGAGCGTCAGCTGGGCAGCGTTGGACACCGTAGATGCGCAACGGTGGGTGCTGTGCGTGAAAGACACCGGTCCGGGCTTTGATGCCCGCGCGCTGCCTGCAGTGGCTACGGCGCTCAAGGAAGGAACAGAGGACCTGAACGACGTAGAGCGCAGAGGTGAACAGGTCGGCGTTCCGGATCCCGAGATCAAACCCGCGCCAACTCTTGACTCGGAATCCACGTCCCGGCATCAGCGCGCTGGCGAAGGCGTCGGATTGTCCATCGTAAAACGAATCTGCGAGCTGCTCGATGCGACATTGGAGCTGGAGACCCAGCCGGGCCGGGGAACCACATTTCGCGTGAATTTTCCGCGTTACTACAGCAACGGATCAGCCCAAGCATAGTGGGACATCAGAACAGCGGAAAGCTCGCTTCGCCAGTTTCTGGGATCGTGGTGCGGGACGGACCAAACGAGGCGATGACAGCGCGCTGAACCGCCATGAGGCGAATTTGTTCGACCGTCTTATGCTCGAATGTGCGACCGTCAATCTTCATGGCATGTTCAACGGCCTCTCGTGGTAAGAGCCAATCTCGCTCACGCCAGAACTCGTTGAAACCACCGTGTGCTGAGTTGGGATATCTCACCGTGTTTTGGATGTTTTGTGCCCGAGGTGCGCCGTATCGTGTGCGTGTCGTGGCCGTCATTGGCGAGCTTGTAGCCGCACACATGGCGCAGCATGTGGGGATGGACTGGCAAGGCTAAGCGCACCTCCCGACCGTGTGCGCGCAAGGTTTTTACGTAGCTGAGTAACCTGAGGATCATTACCGTGCCCGTAGCGCCTCAATTGAAGGGACTGCTTCTGCAGCCGCTCGAACACCAGCGTAGCGGCGTGATGATCTACGAAACAGCGTCCCTAGGTATCCGCCTGTCAGACCCTCAGCGGAAGCCTACACAGGATTAGGATGCAAGCGGATACTTCCCTCTTCCGCCATACCGTACAGTACCCATACCGCAGTTGCACGCAACCGGACCGGCAACTTGCAGCGAGCTGGCTGTCCGGGGCTCGTTGTTCGCACCGACGTGCAGCTTGCGGCCCTCGCGCGCTACGACGCAGGCAAGGCTCACCCGATTCGGGTTTGGCTGAGGTTCGCCTACATGCCGCTTCCGACACTACATGGCCATCTTCAGGCGGAGAACTAGGGTGCCTCTATGTCGCCGGTCGCCCGGATGGATGGCATGACTTGCATGCAGTCGCATCGCATCTTCAAAAGATCTTAGGCATTCCGGCCCCGCCGCAACGTAGATCCATCTGTTCCCGACAGCTCAGGGACGCGTGCCCTAAGGATGTAAGAACTACACAACGACACTGCTGTCCAAAACAGCCCGAAGTCGATGGATGATGGCCTGTAACGACGGGGGTTTTGGACGGGTCCAGCTGTGTTTTCAAGATCGTGCCCCCACCATGCTGTCCAAGATCACGACAGCGAGAGCGTGGCCTGGGCCGGCTCGACGCTCGCGGGTGGAACCAGGAACGGTGCATCCAGCCATGCCCGCAGATCGCGGTGCGTGAACAGATTCATGCGCAGCAGCGCCACCAGGTTCGACAGGCTCCAGCCGTAGCGCGAGGACAGTTGCAGGTAGCGCAGCAGCAGAATGGCGATCAGGGCTGTCCAGATCTGCGTCTTCACCGCGTTGGGCGAGGTGCCCACGAAGGTCTTGATCTTCAGATTTTGCTTCAGAGCCTTAAAAAACAATTCGACAGCCCAGCGATCCTTGTAGATGGCGGCCACGGTACTGGCTCCCAACTTGTGGTGGTTAGTGAGGAACACCAACGTCTCGCCTGTGTCCTCTCGCACAGCCTCCACCCGGCGCAGCCGATGCGCACACTTGTCTTGGGCACCGATCCCGCTCAAGCGGATGATCTGGTCACGCACGATGCCCCGGTTGTGCGGTACCTCGCGCTCTTCAACCACCTCGAAGTGGGCGTTGTCTTTCATGCGGGTGACGAAATACACCCCCAACTCGGTCCAGTAGGAAAACAGCCGGTAGTCGTTGTAACCACGATCGTCGACCACCACTGTGCCCGCCGTGAAAGGGATCTGCCAGGCGACCTTGACATCGTGGACGCTGCCCTCGGTGATCACGGCGTAGCAGGGCAGATAGCCATCGTGGTCGAGCACCAGGTGCAGCTTGACCGCCCCCTTGGTGCGCCGAAACTTCGCCCAGTCGAACACCGACAGGCACAGATCGATGGTCGTGGAGTCCAGACTCACCAGCTTGTTCTTGAAGCGGAACTTGCGCGGCGCCTTCACGCTGCTCGAGACCGTGTTCAAAACACTGTAGAACACCTTCTGGTACAACTCCCATGGCCGGTGAGCGTTGGCATAGGATAGAGACGACTTCGCCGGGGACTCGATGCCCAGATGAGCGAGCTTCCCCTCACAGCTCTTCAAACCTCCTTCGATCTCACGCAGCGAGTGTGCCCGCCCCAACTGGCAGAACATCATGGCCACGACTGGCTCCAGCTCGACACTCCCTTCGAGGCATACTCGGACTTGGTCTGCCTGACCATCCTTTCGAAGTCAATGCGTGGGATCAACTTGAGTATCTGGCTGAACATGCTGCATGATGCGCTCACGGTGGGCCTCCTACGGTGTGGGTCAGATGAGTTTCGACGCTCACCTGAACCTTACACCACGGGATGGCCCATCGTCATATCGCGATATCGCGTCTTGGACAAGAGTGTAGCAGCATCCCTATCGTGGACGCGGCGGGGCGCCGCATCTGGATCGAGGCGACCGTGTTAGGACTTCGCTTTCTTCGAAGGTTTCGACTTGCCAGAACTGTTGAGGGCGACCGCTTGGCGAACGAGCGCCTTGAAGGCGGACTCGTCAACTTCTTCTCCTTCGTGGATGTCGATCG
>JBGQKF010000443.1:0-4133 GCA_041499435.1 Gammaproteobacteria bacterium | reverse complement strand
GGGTAAGTAGGGAGAGGGCAGCAGAGGCATCCATTCCCTCCCTTGCGAAGCGGGGGAGGGCGAGGGAGGGGGCACATCGCTTCCGTCATCATCACCCCATCAACCATCAGGCCATCTCAGCGTTGCAGCGTCACGATGATGAGACCGAGCGTGAGCACACCGATTCCCGCGATCTCGAGCGGGCTCAGGCGCTCACGAAAGATACGCCGCGATACCACATAGCTGAACAGCAGCTCCACCAGCCCGAGCGTGCGAACGGAAGCGACGGGCTGGATAGCCATCGCGGTGAACCAGCCAGCCGAAGCGGCCGCTCCCATGAACCCTGCAAACAACGACGCACGCCAGGCACGGAACACTCGCGCTATCACCATAGAGTCGCGCAGCAGCAGCCATCCGACCAGCAACACGGTCTGTAGGAGCTGCGCTGCCACAAGCGAATACGCTGCCGCCATCAGGAATGTCGTTCCGTGAAGGGCCAGCGCAGCCCCGCGGTAGCACACCGCTGAAAGCGCGAAACAGGCACCGCAACCCAACCCGAGCAGGGCCGGCCGCGTGGTCCATCCCGTCAGCATGGACCGCACGGGCCGCTTGCGGTCGGCCGGGGACAGCAACAGAACGCCCGCGGTGCCCAATGCTATTGCGACGGCCGTGAGTGCAGTAATGCGATCAGCGAGAAATGCAAGCCCAAACGCTGCGACTAGAAGCAGCTCAGTCTTGGAGTAGGCAACGCCTAGAGCGAAATTGCGCTCTGCCATCACGCGCAGCAGCAGCGCCGTCGCGACGATCTGGCTCACTGAACCCAGCGAAACCCACCATGCGAACGCGCGGTTCGGCGCCGGCAGCGCAAATTCCCCCACGGCATGGACGGTAATCAGCCACAGCGCCGCAAACGGCAGGCCGTAGAGGAAGCGAACCAGCGTCGCGCCCAGCGTCCCAAGCTCTTTGGTGAGGTGGCGCTGCGCGGCATTGCGCAGCGTCTGAGCCAGGGCCGCCCAGAGAGTGATCGGAATCCAGAGCCAGTCGGGTGCCATCGCCTGCGGACTATAACAGCAGAGTCCACAGCGGCCACCTGTTCACCCTTCACCCTTCACTGCCCGCCGGGCATCACTCCGTCGCGTCCGCAGAAGTCAAAAATCCACTCACCGTGTCGACGTGCGACGTTGCCCTGTGGCCCGACGGAAGCTCCATGCGGTATTCGTACCATAGGCGGCCCTTGAGGTCGGTGGCGATCTCCATGCTCATGATCTTCACTGTGCCCGCGAAGATGAGAGGAGCGGTGTTGCGCGCGGCGGACTCGGGCACGCCGATCTCCTTGTACCGCTCGTAGCGCCGCCCGCCGATCCGATTCTGGAAGCGCAGATTGCTCGTGGCACTGGGGGAACAATCAGCGTCCGCGATTCTGCCATCTGCGGTGAGCACGCTCATCTTGTAAACCGCCTGCGGCGCATCGCTCAACACGCGCCAGCCGAACAGCACGCCGGGCCGCTGCTGCAATGCGGCGGCGATGCACGCATCCAAACCCGGCAGCGGGGCTACCGTGCCGGCTGACATCGCCGGCGTGCATGTGAGACAGCTCGACAGCAACATACCCATCGCATAGCACAGGCGAATCCTCATGATGCCCTCCTTCTCCTCGAGTAAAGTATCAAGCCCTTCACGCGCTCCCCCGTACACCCAAACCGGCTCCCGCGCTGTTGCGAAGAGGGACTTCCGTATGGCGTGCAGGGCGAGGGTGCTGAAGGTTCGGTCTGGCGGCGACGGTCGCGGGTTTCCTCGCACTGCGATGGTGCGCACGCCCAGAAACTTCCTCGCGCTTTTGCGCACGAAGCTCATGTAACCTCGCATGATACAGGGCTCCTGCTGTGTCACGGGTATGGTATGAGCCCGTTTCGCAACGGCGCAGGTTTTCCCCCGGGGACGGCACGCAAACAAAGGAGACGAAGTCATGTCGGACGAGTCCAACAACGCAGGCGTAAGCCGCCGGCGTTTTTTGCTGGTCAGCGCGGCGGGTCTGGCTGCGGCCCCGATGGCAGCGATCGCGCAGAACGCCGAGAAGGTCGATGAGAATTCACCGCAGGCTAAAGCGCTCGATTATCATCAAGACGCCAGCAAGGTGACCAACCCCAAGCGCAAGAAAGATCAACTCTGCCACAACTGCTCGTTTTTCCAAGGCACGGCGAAGGACAAATGGGCGCCCTGCGCTGTGTTCCAGGGCAAACAGGTAGCGGCCGGCGGCTGGTGCAGCACCTGGGTGGCGAAGACTTGAGTATGAGCCAGCGCGGCGTTGCATGCGCCGCGTCCCCCTGGTGTTTTTCAAGCAATGAACCCGAAGCGAATGACTGCAGGCGCGACCTTTCTGCAGTCCTTGCAGCGTGCAGTCCGACAGCCTGAGCCCGCCGCCGAGATTGCGCCGTCTCGAGATTTCCAGCTCGCCTTCGCGCTTACGCAGCTGTTGATCGATTCCGGTCGTGCGGACGCAGCCGGCTGCATCGTCGTCGCCACCTGGCAGACGCGCACGCAGGTGGCCTTTGAAGTGATCTGCGCAGAGCGCATGCGCACGCCGCTATGCGGCCTGCTCGTCCGCGTTCTGTCGCGGCCTTTCCACACCGCAGGCACCTGGCTGCTGAGCCAGCACGAAGCCATCGCGCTCATCGACTTGAGCGCGCACGCGAACACCTGAACGACCGGCGCTATCGCGCCGTCAGCGTTGGATTCCCCGTGCTGTACGCGGCTCGCGTGCCGCCTCGGCGCACGCTAAAGATTGCGCGGTTCCAGTCGATAGAGCTGAGGTAACGCTCACGATTTGTCACCAGGGGCCTCGCGCCATGGAGTTTCTCAAGCTCTATATTCTTCCGCGGACGCAGACTGGACAAGCTGCACTGGTGACCGCACTCTACTGTATCCTGGCCTTGATTGCCCTGTACGCACCGATCGGTCCGCACGCGACGCTGGTCATGGTCTTCGGCTCACGCGCTCAGGCCCGCGAGGTGATGACGTCGTTCGTGCAGTTCTTGTTCTGGCCCATGGTCGCGTTGCTGGTGATGAGCGCTGGCAGACAGTGCATCGCTCGTTGGCTCTGCAACGGGCGTCGGGGCTGAGCCTGCCGCCGGGCGAAACTCAGGCTAAAGCTTGCATGCGGCGTGCCGTTTTACACGGGATGGCCAATCACTCGGGGAGGCTACGTGGAACGGTTTGACAATACCAGACGCCCGACGCTGCTCGTGCTGCACGATGGCACCGTGGACGCCGAGGACACGCCGCTCGAGCTCTACGCGGAAGTGAGTGGAGAAGAGCTGCCGACCGGCAGCGTGCGCGAGTGCTACCACGCGATCACGGTTGCGCTCACGAACTTCCGCCCGGCCGATTCGACCGATCGCATGCTTTGGGCCGGGTTGAGGGCGATGCGCGACGAGCTGATTGCGCAACGCCCCTCGCTGGTTCCCGATCTGCTGCACTGACTTCCCCCGGCAGGGTTAGCCCGCCCGACCGGGCCGGAATAGCTCCGGCCGCCTGGGTAGCGCACGCACCCGCGTGCTGCAGGATCTTCCTCGCTCATCTAATATAGCGGCGCGCCCGCCACTCGGCCTGGGCGCCATGCCATCCGACCTCCACCCACAGGCACGCTCTTGGCGCAAACGCATTCAACGTATTCGACCGGCAAGACCACGCTGCTCGTGCTGGACCCCGGCCATTTCCACGCAGCGCTCACTCTGCGCCGCGCGCACGCGCGGTTGGACGACGAGGTGTACGTGTATGCGAACGCGGGCGCTGAAGTCGACGCGTTCATCGAGCTGGTCGAGAGCTTCAATGCGCGCGTTCAGGATCCGACCCACTGGAAGCTCAATGTGTACCGCGGCCCGGATCACCTGGAACGCCTGCTGAGCGAGCGCCGCGGAGATGTGGTCATCGTCGCCGGCAAGAATGACACAAAGCTCGGCAATATCGCACGGCTGCACGCGGCTGGCCTGTTCGTTCTGGGCGACAAGCCCTGGTTGATTCAACCGGACCAGCTCGCGCTCGTTCATTCGGTGAGTGCATCGCCACCGCTCGCTATGGACATCATGACCGAACGCTACGAGATCACCAATCGCATTCAGCGCGCCTTGATCGGTCGCACTGAAGTATTCGGTGCG
>JBGQKF010000442.1:0-4155 GCA_041499435.1 Gammaproteobacteria bacterium | reverse complement strand
GGCATCGAGCGCGCCACTCCTTTCAAGCCCTGCGCGTATCCCGGCACGAGCTGCGCATTAGCCGCCAACACCGCGAGGCTGTCGCTGGGCGTGACCACGAAGCGAGTGCCGAGGATCATGTTGCGATCGCCATCGCCATCCGACGCCGCCCCGAAATCGGGCGCGGCATCGCCGAACATCAACTCCATCAGCTCATGCGCATAAACCGGATTGGGGTCGGGATGCCCGCCGCCGAAGTCCGGCAGTGGGACTGGATTGATCACGCTTCCCGCCGGGGCACCAAGCCTGGCTTCGAGAATGGCCTTGGCATACGGCCCGGTGACCGCATGCATCGCATCGAAGCGCATGCTAAACGACGGCAACGCGAGCAGCGCCGCGATGCGCTCGAAGTCGAACAGCCGCTCCATGAGCTGCGCGTAGTCGGCGACCGGATCGATCACTTCGACTCGCATGCCTTCCAGCGTGCTCGTGCCCAGGCGCGAAAGATCGACATCCGGCGCTTTGATGGTCCGGTACTCGTTGATCTCGAGCGTATGCCGGTAGATCGCTTCGGTGATCTTCTCCGGTGCGGGGCCGCCGTTGCCGACGTTGTACTTGATGCCGAAATCGCCGTCCGGGCCACCGGGATTGTGGCTCGCGGAGAGAATGATGCCGCCGAAGGCCTGCGCTTTGCGGATCACGCAGCTCGCCGCGGGCGTGGAAAGAATCCCGTCGCGCCCGACCAGCACGCGCCCGAAGCCGTTAGCCGCAGCCATGCGCAGAATGATCTGGATGGCACGGTCGTTCCAGTAGCGGCCATCGCCGCCGAGGACCAGCGTCTGCCCCGCGTAACCTTCCAGCGACGCGAAGATGCTCTGCACGAAATTTTCCAGATAGCCGGGCTCCTCGAAGACCGGCACCTTCTTGCGCAAACCCGAGGTGCCGGGGCGCTGACCCGCGAAGGGTTTGGTGGGGACGATGATCACTTTGCAGACCCAGGTGAATTTGCAGGGATGTGCTTTCGATGAGCTGAGCTCTACCCCCTCTCGAGGAGAGATGTGAACCGCGCAACGACCTCGAGGGACGGCAAGAGCAGCCTCGCAGCCGCTACGATACTGCGGATTCAGTTCGCCGTCTTAAGTCTTCAGAAACAGCTCGTGAGTCGGCGCGAAGTGCGCGTACAGCGGCAGGATGGCGGCGCCCATCGCGCGCGCATCCGCCCCGATGCTGCCGGGTAGCAGCGGCGGGCGCGATACGCCCTCCCAGTCATAGGCGTCGAGCACGCGATGGGTGCGCTCGATCAGCTCCGCGATCAGGCGACGATCCACCGAGCCATCGAGAATCACGGCATCGAGATCGAGCAGCGCAGCCGCGCTGCCCACCGTGGCCGCGAGTGCCGGGCAGGCCTCGTCAAGCCAACGGCTGGTGTGGCGCCACGCCTTCTGCGACATCGAGCGCTCATCATGCGCCGCGGCGGGTGTGATCCTGTGCTTCTTGAGCAATTCCTCGAGCACAAAACCCGAGGCCTTGTGCAGCAGCTGCAGCGCGTGGCCCGAGCCGTTGCGCAGAGGCAGCGATCCCACCGCACCCGCATTGCCGCGCGGGCCCGAATGCAGCCGCCCATCGACCACGAGGCCGCCGCCGATGAACGTTCCGATGAACAGGTAGAGAAAGTTGCGCAGGCTGCGCCCCTGACCGAACAGCAACTCCGCGGCACAGGCCGCGGTCGTGTCTTTCGCGAACTCGACCGGGAGCTTGGTCATCGCCTGAATGCGCCCACCGATGTCGATCCCGTTCCACTGTTCCATCACCCGCACCGGCGCGCCGAGGAAGTCACGCCAGCCGCCGAGCCACAGCGGGGCCGCGACCCCTGCGCCGACGATGCGGTCGGCATGCCTGCCCAGCTTCGCCCCGATCCGCGTCAGCTCCTTCTCGATGTTCGGAAAGATCGCGTTGGGGTCCGGATACGAATATTCGAGAATATCGCGATAACGCACGCGGCCGACAAAATCCATCGCCAGCACGTCGAGGCTGCGGCGCCCGACCTTGATGCCGACGCAGAATGCACCATCGGGATTGAGCGCGATCGGCACCGAGGGCTGTCCGATACGCCCGCGCACGCGCGGCTGCTTGACGACCAGGCCGTCCCGCAGCAGACCGTTGATGATGACCGATGCGGTCTGCGTGCTGAGGCGGGTGAGACGCGCAACGTCGGCTTTCGGCAGAGCACCGTGGAGGCGGATCGCCTGCAGCACGATGCGCTCGTTGAACTGCCGCATACCGACATGGTTGGAGCCGACCGGCCTGTGCAAGGAAGCCGCGAGAGCGCCCGCTACCTCACCTTCTTGAGCATTCGCAGCGAGGGTGGTTTCAGAGGGCACCGCCGAGGATCACTCCTTTCTTGAAAATGAAATTCCCATAAGGCCGCAGCTCGCCCGTCTGCAGGATCGCGAAGGCGTTGGGGATCAGATCGTAGAAATCGAAGCGCTCCACCGGTCGTACCCTGGAGAGCGGCACGGCAAGCTCGCCCAGCAGCTCGAGCACTTCTGTCTGCACCTCGGATACATGCCCCACCGCGGTGTCCGATACTTTCATGTACGTCACCGGCTGCTCGACCGCTTCGTCCAGCGGCAAGACCGAGAGCACGGCACGACACGCACGCGCCAGACCGACGCCGTCCAAGCGCACTAGCGGCTTGGTTCCAGCCAGACGACGTCCGGTGAAATTGGCGTCGACCACCGCGATTTCATCGCCGTGCCCCATTTCCGCGAGCACTCTCAGCAAATCCGGGCCGAGCAGAGGATCGAGGTTCTTGAGCATGACTAAAATCTACGCCAGACAATCGGCCGGCAGCTCCTCGGGGCGTCGCGCGCCGGTCATGACCGCGACCGTCTCCGCCATACTGATCTTCTTCGGGTTGACGACACACGCGCGCTTGCCCAGGCGCGCGATGTGGATGCGATCGGCAATCTCGAACACGTGCGGCATGTTGTGGCTGATGAGGATCACCGGCAGGCCGCGATCGCGCACGCGCCGGATCAGCTCCAGCACCATGTTGCCTTCCTTCACACCGAGCGCTGCAGTGGGCTCGTCCATGATCACGACATGACGTGCGAATGCGGCGCTGCGGGCGACTGCAACACCCTGACGCTGGCCGCCGGAAAGGGTTTCGACCGGCTGCTTCATCGAGCGGATGCCGATCTGCAGGTCTTTCATGTGCGCGGCCGCTTCGCTGAGCATGCGCTTCTTGTCGAGCATACGAAACACGTTGCCGAGGATGCCCGACTTGCGCACCTCGCGCCCGAGAAACAGGTTCTCGGCAATGGTCATGGCAGCCGCGACCGCAAGATCCTGATACACCGTCTCGATGCCGTGGCGTCGCGCGTCGATCGGCGTGTGGAACTTCACCGCCTTGCCGTCGAGGCGGATCTCGCCCTCGTCGGGCACCAGCGCGCCCGACAGCGCTTTGATCAGCGTCGACTTGCCGGCACCGTTGTCGCCGATCACCGCGAGGATTTCGCCCGGCAGCAGATCGAAGTCGGCGCCATCGAGCGCGGTTACGTGGCCATAGCGTTTGACGAGGCCGCGCGCCTGCATCACTGGAGGTTGTGTGGCCATGATTACCCCCTCCTGCGCGAGAGTTGATCGGTGGCCACGGCCAGAATCACGAGAATCCCGGTGATCAGGATCTGATACACCGACGGCACCCCCATCAGCGTGAGCCCATTGCGGAACACGCCCACGATCAGCGCACCGATCAGCGTGCCCAGGATCAGGCCGCGACCGCCGAACAGGCTGGTGCCGCCGAGCACCACCGCGGTGATGCTGTCGAGATTGTCCGTCTGCCCGGCGTTGGGATCGCCCACACCGGTGCGAGCGACCAATAGCAATCCGGCTACGCCGTAGATGAATCCGGCCAGGGTGTAGACCGTGATCAGGAGAGTGCACATATAAATACCCATCAGACGCGTAGCCTCGGCATTATTGCCGAGCGCATAGACATGTCGACCGGGAGCGGTACTGCGCAACACATACCACGCGAACAGATACAGCGCGATCATGAGCACCGTGCCGTAGGTGATCGTGGTATCGCCAATCTTGAAGGTATTGCCGAAAAACAGGAGCGGCTCGGGCAGGCCGGAGACAGTCTGCGCCGCCGAATAGATCTGCGTGATG
>JBGQKF010000441.1:0-4191 GCA_041499435.1 Gammaproteobacteria bacterium | reverse complement strand
GCGAGTGCTGCATTGAGCCTCAGGCAGCGGCTGCAGCGCCGGCCGCTCGCAGCAGACCGCTCAGCGCCGCTCGCCCGGGTCCTTGTCCTTCTTGCCGCGCGGCATCGTCCACCAGACGATGAAGATGAGCAAGGCCAGCGCCACACCGCTTTCCAGCACGAACCAGATCATGTTCCGCGCGTCCGTTTCATTGACTTCAATGAGCGATGCCCGTGAGCTATACTCCGCGGCCGTTCATGAGTCCGCCGCGGGCGGGCTGCACGCCGATGATGAGAGACCGAATCACCGACCTGCTCGATTGTAATGCTTCTCGCCGGATCGCAGCGATCTGTGCTCTGCTCGGCGTGCTGGTTGCCGGCTGCACATCATCCCCGAAACGATCCGTGCCGCCAGTCGCGCCCGCTGCAAACTGCCCGGCACCCGCTGTCAACGCCAACACCTTGGAGCCGCGGGAGCGCGCGACCAGCCTACCCCTGTCGGCACCCGCGCTATCGCCGCCGCTGTCCACTCATAACAATTTACGCAAAGGGGAGTGGAGCGAGCTCTCGGCGTGGACCGATGATTCGGCGGTGGTAGAGGCCTTTGCAGCGTTCCTGAACAGCTGTTTCGCGCTGAAGGCAAAACCCGAGTGGCAGAGCGTCTGTGCGGATGCCGCCTCGCTGTCTGCGACCGACGAGACCACGCTGCGCCAATTCTTCAGGACCAGCTTCACACCTTATGTGGTGGTGAATGCAGACGGTACCACCGAAGGCACCATCACCGGCTACTACGAGCCGGTTCTGCGCGGCAGCCGGCGCCCGAACGCGCAATACCGGTTCCCTGTGTACGGCGTGCCCGAGGATCTGCTGACCATAGATTTGAGCGAGCTCTACCCTGAGCTCAAAAGCATGCGGTTGCGCGGGCGAGTCGAAGGCCGGCGTGTGGTGCCGTACTACAGCCGCGCTGAAATCCAAAACGGCAAAGGAATGGGCGGGCGTGAGCTGGTATGGGTGGACGATGCGGTGGATCTTTTCTTCCTGCAGATCCAGGGCTCGGGCAAGATCACTCTGGACAGCGGCGAAACGATCCGGCTGAGCTATGCGGAGCAGAACGGCCATCCCTATCGCTCGGTGGGGCGCCTGCTGGTCGAACGCGGCGAGCTGACGCTCGACCAGGCGTCGATGCAGGGCATTCGCGCCTGGGGCAATCGCTATCCGGACAAGCTGCCGGAGTTGCTCAACAGCAACACCAGCTATGTATTTTTCCGCGAGCAGCCCGGCGATACACCCGGTCCGGTGGGATCACTCGGCGTGCCGCTCACGCCGGGGCGCAGCCTTGCAGTGGATGCGCGAGTGGTTCCGCTGGGCGCGCCGGTATTCCTCAGCACGACGCAGCCCAATTCATCGCAGCCGCTCAACCGCCTGATGGTGGCGCAGGACACCGGCGGTGCCATCAAAGGCGCCGTACGCGCCGATCTCTACTGGGGCTCGGGCGACGAAGCGGGCGCACAGGCGGGACGAATGCGCCAGACCGGGCGCCTGTGGGTGCTGCTGCCCAGCGGATCCGGTTTGGCCGCCGTGCAGTAGACCCTATCTCTCGGCCTGCTGCTGGAGCGGGAAACGCAGCTTGACAATGATCTTGCTGCGCACGTCATGGCCGTCTTTGCGTGCCGGCGCAAAGCGCGCAGCGCGTACTGCCGCCAGCGCGGCAGGCTCGAAGGACCCGGCCGGCTCCTCGCTCACCACCGCCGCATCATGCACTTCGCCGGCTGCGTCGATCGCGAGGAGGAGCGTTACGATACCGTGCGGGCCATCGGTCTGCCCCGTGGCGGGCTGAGGTAGATCGAGTGGCGAGAGCGCCCGCGGATATGTATCGAGATCGCGCGCTTCGTACCATTGCAGATCGACCGGAAAAGGCAGATCAGCCTTTGGCAGCGCACTGTCTTCGCGACGGTCTATCGATTCCGCGCCATTGGATGCTGGGACGGCGACGAGTGGAGTATCAGGCGGCGCCGTTGGTACCGTGATCGGCAACGGGACAGGCGACGCCAGGCGTTGAGGCGGCGCGGGCGCGACTCGCCTGCCTGAGTCTGTCGGTGTAGATGCGATGGGGTCGGAGACCAGCCGTGCCGCGAGGGGCACGATGGGACGTGCCCGCGAGCCGGGCCGGGGGGCGACTCCATAAATCAATGAAAGATGCAGGCCGGCCGACAACGCGACCGCGATCGAGAGGCGGGAGTAGACGCTGCGTGCCGCAGACTCGTCCAACGCCGCGCCTCAAGGGTCAATTGGCCTTAGGCGCCGTGAGCAGCTTTTCGATCTGACTGGCCGAGATCGCGCCCGGGACGCGGTCGCCGTTGGCAAATACCAGCGTGGGCGTGGCGTTGATGCCGTGCTGCGAGCCGAACTGCACAAGCTTGTCGACCGGGTTGTCGCAGGTCGGTGCAGCGGTAGGCGCCACACCCTTTAACATGTACTCGTCCCATGCCTTGTTGCGATCAGGCGAGCACCAGATGCGCTTGGCCTTGTCGGTGGCGTTCGGATGCAGCGAATCGATCGGGAACAGGAACATGTAAATCGTCACGTTGTCCACTTTCGCCAGATCACCTTCGATGCGCTTGCAGAACGGGCAGTCGGGATCGGTGAAGAGCGCCATCTTGCGCTCGCCCTTGCCTTTGACGCGTTTGAACGCGAGGTCCAGCGGCAACTCATCGAACGGAATCATCGCCAGCTTGCGCTTGCGCTCTTCGGTGAAGTTGCGGTCATTCTTGACGTCGATGATGTTGCCTTCGTAGATGATGTAGTCGAAGTTCTCGTCGGAGTAGACAATCTCACCGTTCACCACGAGCTCGTACAAGCCCATGTACGGCAGCTTGGTGATGGTCTGGATGTTCGCCCTTGGGAACTTCGCTTGCGCGGCCTTGCGAATCGCCGCCTCGTCGGCGGATCCGACGGAGCTCCCGACCAGCAGCAGGATTGCACCTAGAAAAACGAATCGCTTCAACATATCTATCCTTAATCGTGGAAGGTGGGAGATCCGAGCGCCTGAGCAACGAGCAGCGACTTCAGCGGCGGCAGGCGATCGGTCAGATTCAATCCCAGGTTGCGCATCCAGGCAAGCGCCGTGCCGGTATGGTTGAACAGGCGTTGCAGGCCGTGCGTTGCGGCGGTCATGGCTGCGATGTCTTCGCGCCGCGCGCGCTCGTAGCGACGCAGCAAGGCGATCGCCCCGACATCACGCTCGGGGCCGCGTTCACTCAATACCCGGCTCAACTCGCGGGCATCCTGAAACCCGACGTTGACGCCCTGACCCGCAAGCGGGTGGAAATTATGCGCGGCGTCCCCCACCAGCGCAAGGCGCGGTCCGATGAGGCGCTGCACGCGCATGCAACGTAGCGCAAAGCGCGCTGGCGGCGTAATCAACTGCAATGGACCGAGCACGTTACCAGAGGCTGCGGCCACCTCGTCGGCGAGCTGGGCGCCGGTCAAGCCCATCAGACGCTCCGCCAGATCGTCCCGAGCAGACCAAACAATCGACACCTGCTGCTCGGGCAACGGCAGCAGCGCGAGTACGCCATCCTCGCGAAACCACTGAAACGCAGTGCCACGGTGGGGCAGCTCGCAGCTGAAATTGGCCACGACGGCAGTCTGCCCGTAGCTTGTCTCCGACACCCGGATGCCCGCTTGAGTTCGCAGCCAGGAGTCCGCTCCATCGGCACCGACCAGAAGCCGTGCGCGCAGAGCAGTGCCGCTCTGCAGTTGCAGCGTGGCGGCATCCGCTTCCCACTGAACTGCGGCGCACCGCTCGCCCTGGAACCTCCCCACTTTGCCCGTGATGTCCAGCGCGTTGCGCAAGGCCTGCATCAGCAGCCGGTTCTCGACGATGGTGGCCAATCTGGACACGTGCGATCGATAGGCGTCGAACTCCAGCTTGCTGCCAGGCCGGTCACCGAAGATGCACATGCGCTCGACTGGCGCCATACGCTGTGCGTTGACAGGCCAGGCGTCGAGGTTGCGCAGGAAGGACTCGCTGCCGGGGCTGATGGCGTACACGCGGACATCCCACCCGATCTCGGGCGGCGCCGCAGCTGCCTCGCGTTCCACCAGACCGATCGTGAGCCCGGAATCGGACAGAGCCCGGGCGAGCGCCAGCCCGACCAGCCCGCCGCCCACGATGACTACGTCGAGTTCTGTGGCAGGCATGGGCTTGGGC
>JBGQKF010000440.1:0-4196 GCA_041499435.1 Gammaproteobacteria bacterium | reverse complement strand
GCATCAATCCGATCGGCTGGAGCAACGACGACCTCCCGGCCCTGGGCGGGGACACGCCGCTCGAGACAGCGCTCTCAGAAGGCACGCAGATCGGCTATGAAGGCTTCGAGCTCGGCAACAAATTCCCCCGCGAGCCGGCGGCGCTGAAGGCGAAGCTTGGCGAGTACGGCCTGGCGTGCGTGTCCGGCTGGTATTCCGGACGGCTCGCGAAGTCCACTGTCGGGGAGGAGATCGAGCGCGCCGCGGCGCACTTGGAGCTGCTCGCGTACAACGGTGCGACGGTGATGGTGTACGGAGAAGTACAAGACAGTATCCAGGGCGAGCTCGATACCCCGCTCGCGAAGCGTCCGCGTTTCGTCGACACATCGCAGTGGGGCGCGTACGGCGAGCGCCTCACCGCATTCGGCCGCCATCTGCTGCAACGTGGCGTGCGGCTCGCCTATCATCACCACATGGGCGCGTACTGCGAAACGCCCGATGACTTGGACGCGCTGATGCGGGCAACGGGTGAAGAGGTCGGCCTGCTGTTCGACACCGGCCACATGGCTTTCGGTGGCGCCGGCGCGGACGGCGTGGTGGCTCAGCTCGAGCGACATATCGCGCGCGTGTGTCACGTTCACTGCAAGGACGTGCGCCCGCAGGTGCTAAAGCGTGCGCGCGACGAAGGCTGGAGCTTTCTGCAGTCTGTCCTGAACGGGGCCTTCACCGTGCCAGGCGACGGCGCAATCGACTTCGAGGCGGTTCTGCGCACGCTTGCCAAGGCCGGCTATCGCGGCTGGCTGGTGGTCGAAGCCGAGCAAGACCCGGCCGTCGCGCCGAGCTACCAGTACGCGCAGATCGGATATCGGACGCTCAGAGGCATCGTCGATGCAATCAATGCACGTGCGCCGCTTGCCCCATAATGCGCTATCACATTCGGAGAGCTCATGACAAGAGCACGGAACGTTTTACTGGCCCTGGCTTGCGTAGCCTTTGCCCTGCAATCTACGGCGTTTGCGCAGAAGAAGTACGACACCGGCGCCAGCGATACCGAGATCAAGCTCGGGCAGACGATGCCCTACAGCGGCCCGGCTTCCGCGTTTGGCACGATGGGCAAGACGGAAGCCGCATACTTCCAGAAGATTAACGACCAGGGCGGCATCCACGGACGCAAGATCACGCTGATCTCGTTGGACGACGGCTACAGTCCACCGAAGACCGTCGAGCAGACACGACGCCTGGTCGAGCAGGAGAACGTGCTGATGATCTACGGCTCGCTTGGCACTGCGCACGCCACCGCCACGCACAAATATCTCAACAGCAAGCGCGTGCCGCAGTTGTTCATCGCGACCTCAGGGCTGCGTTGGGACGATCCGAAGAACTTTCCCTGGACTATGGCGCTGCCGCCGAACCAGCGTGCCGACACGTCCCTGTTCGTGCAACATCTGCTGAAGACGCGCCCGAACGCGAAGATCGCGATCCTCTACCAGAACGACGACTACGGTAAGGACTACGTCAAAGCGTTCCGCGACGCGCTCGGTGCGCAGGCCGATCGCATGATCGTCGCCCAGACGTCCTACGAGGTGACCGATCCGACCGCAGATTCGCAGATCGTCGCGCTGCAGGCCGCGGGCGCCGATGCGCTGTGCATCTTCGCTTCGCCCAAGTTCGCCGCGCTCACCATCCGCAAGGTGTACGACATCGGCTGGAGGCCGCAGGAGTATCTCGCGTATCCGGCGGCGTCCGCGAAGTCGGTATTGCAGCCGGCCGGGTTGGAAAAATCGACCGGAGTCATCTCGGCGCACTTTCTCAAGGACGCCGCCGACCCGCAGTGGGGCAAGGACCCGGGGATGCAGGAGTACCTGGCGTTCATGCGCAAGTATTACCCCGACGGCGATCCCACGGAGTATTTCAACGTCATGGGTTACATGTGGGCACAGGCACTGGTTTACGTGCTCGAGCGCTGTGGCGATGATCTTACGCGCGAGAACGTGATGAAGCAGGCCGCGAGCCTGAACAACGTCGCGCTGCCTACGCTGCTGCCTGGGATCGCTCTGCAGACCAGTGCGACCGACTTTGCTCCGATCAAGCAGATGCAGCTGATGCGCTTCGACGGGAAGGGGTGGGTGCGGGTGGTGAACTGACTACTACTACTGCGTTACTAAACCCAACACAGAGGCACAGAGGGCACAGAGGTACACAGGGAAGAGCGGGAACGGGAGCTCAGGTGCATGCACGGCAGCGGGTATGAAATTAGCCCAAAAGCCCGCGTGCTCCAAGAAACGGGTCTGTTATCGAATTTGTATTTCTCTGTGTACCTCTGTGCCCTCTGTGCCTCTGTGTTGAGGTTTAGCGCACTAACTCGCACCAACCGCAGCACGCCGCATGAACCGTGAGCGGGAGCCGACGCCCATGGCGGTCAGGATCGAAACTCCCTGCAGCAGAGCAACACCGCCAAGGACCGCGGCATACTGCCCATGGTCCATCATCGGCCCGAATACCAGCGGCGAAACTGCGAAGCCGAGATCCAGTCCAGAGTAAACGAATCCGTACACGCGGCCGAAGGCAGCCTTGCCGAAACCCGCGGTCGCGGCATGGCGCACCAGCAGATCGCGCGACGGGCCCGCAATGCCGACACCCAGGCCGAGGACTGCCATCACGCCGAGGACGCTCCACGATGGAATGACACCCAACGCCATGACCAGTGCGCACAGCGTCGATAGACCGAGCGCCATCACGATCACGCGATCGTGCCCGCCGCCGCGGCTCGCCAGAAATCCGCCGGCGATGATGCCCGCTGCACCACCAAGCATATAGGTGGTCAAGCCGGAGGTCGCAGTCACCAGCGACAGCCCGTACATGTTGTGAAGCAGTGCAGGTCCGAAGGTCTGCAGCGCGCCCAGCGCGAGCGTAGTGACCAGGAAGAAAGCAAAGCACAGCCATACGCCAAGCGATGCCAGGAACGCAAATGCGCCCGCTTGCCCACCGCTCTGCGCACCACGCTCGGTGTGCGCATGCGCCAGCGGCACGTGCAGAAGATCTCGCTGCCAGATCAGCAACGTGAGCACGACGATGGCGAGGAGCCCGGCCGCGAAGCCGGAAACATGCCAGTTCCATACACCCGCGATCCCCGCCATGAACACCGGTGCGGCGGCCCAGCCGAGATTGCCCGACAAGCCATGTACCGAGAACGCGTGCCCCAGTCGCTCCGGCGACACGCGTCGATTGAGAATGGTGAAGTCCACGGGGTGGAAGACGCTGTTGCCGAGCCCGGCAAACGCCGCAGAAAGCGCCAGCATCGAATAGTGCGTCGCCGTCGCAAGCGTGAAGCCGGCGAGTGCGAGACAGGCCACCCCCAACATCAACACGCGGCTGGGACCGAAGCGATCGACGGCGAACCCGGCAGCGGCCTGTCCTACGCCCGAGATGATGAAAAAGATGGTCATCAGCGCGCCCACTTCGGTGAAATTCAAACCGAAGTCGCGCATCAGCCATGGAAACAGCGGCGGCAGCAGCAGATGAAAGAAATGCGAGGTGCCGTGGGCGAACCCGACCACCCCGATGACTCGGGCGTCCTGACGGGCCGCAGCAGTCGTGAATAGAGCAGGCATGGAAAGTCCTGGGAATCCGAAGCGAAATATTACCGCCTCCCCGACTGTCTGTATTACGATATCGGGTCGAATACTATCTTGAAAATGCCAACCATCCGCATCGATCCCTTACCGCGCATTGCGCCGAGCGCCAAGCATCCGCTCACGGTCAACATTCGCAACCTGCCTGCGAATGGACATATCGAAACCCACCGTCACAACTGGGCGCAACTTGCGTGCACGCTGCGCGGTGCCATGCGTATACGCGTCGCGCAGACCACATGGATTGTCCCACCCACACGCGCAGTATGGATACCCCCGCGCGTCGATCACGAAGTATTCCTGGTCGGAGAAGTAGCGGTGCGCACCGTCTATGTCGATGCGAGCGTCGTGCCGCGCGCGCTCACGACATGCGAAGTGATCGATGTCTCGCCACTGATGCGCGAGTTGATCGTAACGCTGGGCAATGTCGATCACAAGAAGCAACCGGTGCGCTATGAAGCGCTCGGGCGCGCGCTGCTCGAAGAAATGCGCACCGCGCCGACGCTGTCGTTCGACATCGCGCTGCCCGGGGATCGCCGGCTGCGTGCGCTGTGCGAAGCGCTACTGGAAGATCCGGGCACAGCG
>JBGQKF010000439.1:0-4196 GCA_041499435.1 Gammaproteobacteria bacterium | reverse complement strand
CTCGCCGCGAATGCCTGGAGCTGACGAGCGGATGGAACAGAACGTAGTGCTCATCACCGGAGGCGCACGCCGCGTCGGCGCGGCGATCTGCCGCATGCTCCATGCGAGCGGAGCCAACATCATGCTGCACTACCGTTCCTCCGTGGCGCAGGCACGCGAGCTGCAGGCGGAGCTGAACGCGGCACGCGCGGATTCGGTGGCTCTGGTCCAGGCCGACCTGCTCAACGTCGCGCTGTTGCCCAGCGTGGTGAGCGAGACGGTAAACCGCTTCGGTCGTCTCGATGTGCTGGTGAACAATGCTTCCAGCTTCTTCCCCTCGCCGATCGGTGAGATCACGGAGCAGGCATGGGAGGATCTGGTGGGCACCAATCTCAAGACCCCGCTGTTTCTTTCGCAGGCCGCGTCGCCGCATCTCAAGCGCAATCACGGCTGCATCGTCAATATCGTGGACATCCACGCGGATCGGCCGACTCGCAGCTACGCCGTGTACAGCGCGGCCAAGGGTGGCCTGATGGCTTTGACGCGCGCGCTCGCCTGCGATCTCGCACCCGAGGTGCGGGTGAACGGCATTTCCCCCGGAGTGATTCTATGGCCGGAGGACGAGCGCTGGTCCGACGAGCTGGCGCGCCAGCGCATCATCCACACCACGCTGCTCAAGCGCGTCGGGGAGCCGGACGATATTGCGCGCACGGCGCGCTTCCTCATCTATGACGCCCCCTACATCACCGGGCAGGTGATCGCGGTGGACGCCGGGCGCAGCATTCACCTGTGACAGCTATGAACCTGCAAAAGCAGCAGTACGAAGACAACAAGCTGCAGAAGCGCCTGCGCCGCCTGGCCGGCCAGGCGATCGCGGACTTCGACATGATCGCGCCGGGGGATCGCATCATGGTGTGCCTGTCCGGCGGGAAGGACAGCTTCGCGCTGCTCGACGTGCTGCTCAGTCTGCGCGCGCATGCGCCGGTGGACTTCGATATCGTCGCGTTCAACCTGGACCAGAAACATCCCGGCTTTCCGGCACATGTCCTGCCTGATTATCTGTCTGACCTCGGCGTGCCGTTTCACATCGCCGAGCAGGACACCTACAGCGTGGTGAAGCGCGTAATCCCCGAAGGCAAGACCATGTGCGGGCTGTGCTCACGTCTGCGCCGCGGGGTCATCTATCGGATAGCGGGCGAGCTCGGCGCGACCAGGATCGCACTGGGCCATCACCGCGACGATATTCTCGAGACGTTCTTCCTCAATCTGTTCTTCGGCGCCAGGCTCAAGGCGATGCCGCCCAAATTGCTGAGCGACGATGGCCGGCACGTCGTCATCCGCCCGCTCGCCTACGTGGCGGAAGAAGATCTCGCGCAGTACGCGCAACTGCGGCAGTTCCCGATCATTCCATGCGATCTGTGCGGATCGCAGGAAAATCTGCAGCGTGCCCAGGTGAAGGCGATGCTCCAGGACTGGGAGCGTCGCTTTCCCGGACGCACCGAAACCATCTTTCGCAGCCTGTTCAATGTCAGCGGGTCCCATCTGCTCGATCGTAACCTGTTCGATTTCGCTGGATTGCGAACTGGAATCGCCCCTGCCGATGCGTCCGACGGCCCGTTTGGCGAGACGCTTGCCAGCGAGAGCTCGATAGCAAGCCTCTGATTTTACAGCACCGGAGGATCTCCCTTCGCAAAAGGTCAGCCGGGTCTTGTCAAAATCACTTTGACAAGGCAAACTTCTGCTCACTCGAGCCTCCGTTTCAACTGGATCTCATGAACTGCGCAAATCGACTCGTGACCATCTTTGGCACCCAGGCTGAGGTTGCCCGGCGCTTGCGCCTCGATCGCGCAGTGGTGAGCAACTGGGTGAAGTCAGGCTACGTGCCCTCGCGCTGGGCCGTGGAGGTCGAACAAGTGACCGACGGAGAGATTGCCGCGGTCGAAGTCCTCAACGAAGCCAATGCGCGTAAGCCCATCCGGGTGAAGTCGCGTGGCGAAGAAGACAGCCTGTTCGGGCCGTCGCTGGCAGGGAGTGACACCATGAACCCTTTCGCTCCGGCGAAACGCATCCACCCGTTCCATCCTCCACAGCGCACGCTGATGGGTCCGGGCCCTTCCGAGATCAATCCGCGCGTGATGGCGGCCATGAGTCTGCCCGCGATCGGCTACTTGGATCCGGTCTTCGTGGAGATGATGGAAGAGTTGAAAGGTCTGTTGCGCTATACGTTCCAGACCAAGAATGCGCTCACGTTTCCGGTGTCGGGTCCGGGTTCGGTCGGTATGGAATATTGCTTCGTGAATCTGGTGGCGCCGGGCGACAAAGTAATCGTGTGCCGCAATGGCGTGTTCGGGGGCCGCATGATCGAGAACGTCGAGCGGTGCGGCGGCATTCCGATCGTGGTGGAGGACGCGTGGGGAGAGGTGGTCGACCCCAACAAGCTCGAGGATGCGCTCAAGCAGAATCCCGACGCCCGCGTCGTCGCCTTCGTGCATGCAGAGACATCCACTGGTGTGCAGTCGGATGCAAAGACGCTGATCGAAGTAGCGCATCGGCACGACAAGATCACGATCGTCGATGCCGTCACCTCGCTTGCCGGCACGGCGGTGTTGGTGGACGAATGGAAAGTCGATGCGATCTATTCGGCAAGTCAGAAATGCCTGTCCTGTACACCGGGACTCTCGCCGGTGTCGTTCAGCGATCGCGTAGTCGACTACGTCAAGGCGCGCAAGGACAAGATCCACAGCTGGTTCATGGATATGAATCTGCTGCTGGGCTACTGGGGCGCCACCACGCGCACATACCATCACACGGCGCCGACCAACAGCCTGTATGCCTTGCACGAAGCGCTGCTGATCTTGAAAGAGGAGGGCATCGAGAACTCGTGGGCGCGGCATCAGCGTCATCATCAAGCGCTCAAGGCCGGCCTCGAGGCGATGGGGCTCAAGTACCTGGTCAAGGAGGGCGCGCGTTTGCCGCAGATGAACGCGGTGCATATTCCGCAAGCGATTCGCGAGCGCGAAGCAGAAGTGCGCAAGACGCTGCTCACGGAGTTCAACCTGGAGATCGGTGCCGGTCTCGGCCCGCTCGCCGGCAAGATCTGGCGCATCGGCATCATGGGCTACTCCTGCAAGCCGGAGAACGTGATGCTGTGCTTGTCCGCGCTCGGGTCGGTGTTGTCGGACATGGGTCTGCCGATCCATGTCGGGGAAGCCGAAGCCGCCGCGCATCAGGCGTATGCGCATCTGCATGCGAGCGCCGCTCAGCAGAAGAAGCGCTTGGCTGCGGTTTGAGGAGATCAAAACCTCAACACAGGGACACGGAGGGCACAGAGGTCACGGAGAAAACCGGTCTGAACGAAATGTTGCTGTTCGACTGTTTACAGCCTTTCTCCGTGTCCTCTGTGGCCTCTGTGCCTTAAGTGTTGGGTTTAGTTTAGTTAGCGCGAAGCATGCGCTGCAAGCCGCGCGATCTCTTCCGATTGCACCACCCCCGGCTGCACGTCGCGCGTTGCGGCATAAATCATCGCTTTCGCAACTGCATCCGCAGCCACCGGCCGGTAGCGGCGCAAGGGGCCGATCAGGAGAGGCGCGATGACTTTGCCCACTGCGATGCCAATGCGCTCACCCGAGCGCGACTCGACGCGATTGCCGATCAAGAGTGACGGGCGGAAGAACCACACTTTCGGCAGTCCGAGCGCGCGGATATCGGTCTCGACTTCGCCCTTGACGCAGTTGTAGAACACGCGCGATTGCGCATCCGCGCCCAGCGCAGTCACCATCAAGAAGCGCTTTGCGCCTTGCCGCAGAGCGATGCGTGCGACCTCCAGCGGATAATCGTGATCGACGCGGCGGAAAGCCTCCTGTGAACCCGCAGTCCTGATGGTCGTGCCGAGGGCCACGTAAACGTCATCGGCGCTGATGTCGTGTGCGTGCTCCTGTAACCGCTCGAAGTCCACGACCACCTGCGCGAACTTATGAATCTCGAGTGAGACCGGCCGTCGCACCCACGCAGTGACGCGCTCATATTCCGGATGGGCAATAAGGCGCGTCAACAGACGCGAGCCCACCAGCCCGGTGGCGCCTACCAGCAGTGCGGAGCGCATACCGCCCCCCTCCGTTGCCGAATCGATCTCGCCTCAGCGTGAGCGCGCATCGGCCGACTATGTAACTCGCACGGGTATGACACAAGACAGCGGATCAGGACAGGCCGAGGCGCTG
>JBGQKF010000438.1:0-4197 GCA_041499435.1 Gammaproteobacteria bacterium | reverse complement strand
TTCTACGCAACGGCGCGAAGAGGCAAATGAAACCAAGACCGAATGAGGTTTTATTCTTGGCATGAACCCGCGCGACACAAACCGCACGATAACGCTCGCGCTGACCGGCGCGTCGGGTATGTTGTATGCAATGCGGTTGCTGGACAAGCTGCTCGAAGCGCAGCGGCAGGTCTATCTGCTCTACTCGCAGGCGGCACAAATCGTGGCGCACCAGGAGCTCGGTCTGTCGTTTCCCACGCGCCCACAGGACGCTGCGGCGTTCTTCAGCGAACGCTTCGGTGCACAGCACGGACAATTGCGCGCGTTCGGACGCGAAGAGTGGTTCGCGCCCGTCGCCTCGGGCTCCAATCCGGCCGATGCCATGGTCATCTGCCCATGCACCATGGGCACCCTGGCGGCGGTCGCAGGCGGGCTGGCGGACAACTTGATCGAGCGCGCTGCGGACGTGATGCTCAAGGAGCGCCGGCCTTTGATTCTGGTGCCGCGCGAGACGCCGCTGTCGGCAATACACCTCGAGAATATGCTGCGGCTCACGCATGCCGGGGCGGTAATTCTGCCCGCGAACCCGGGGTTCTACCATCGCCCCTCCAGTGTCGCTGAGCTCGTCGATTTCGTGGTCGCCCGGGTACTGGATCAGCTGCAGATCGAGCATCAGCTCATGTCACGCTGGGGAGAGCCTGCATCGTCATCGCCGCAGGACACCGGTACCGACAAGCGCGGGCGCGACAGCGGGGGCTCCGGTTGAAGCAGACGCGCGAGATCCCGATCTTTCCGCTCGGCACGGTGCTGTTCCCGGACGGCATGCTGCCGCTGCGCATCTTCGAGCAGCGCTACCTGGAGATGACCAAGGTATGCATTCGCGATAATGCACCTTTCGGCGTCTGCCTGATCCGCGAAGGTGCCGAGGTTGGGGCACCAGCAGTACCGCACACCGTCGGCTGCACGGCGCGCATCCTGCGCTGGGACATGCCGCATCTGGGGCTGTTTCATCTGGTGACCGAGGGCGGCAGCATATTTCGCATTCTCGAGCAGTGGGTAAGCCGCACCGGCTTGCTGTGTGCCCAGGTAGAGCTCGATGACCCTGCGCCGGCCCTCGCATTGCCCGATGCATTTCGACCGCTGGCGCAACTGCTCGAAACCATCATCGGCAAGGTAGGCGCAGAACGCTTTCCCGCGCCCGCACGTCTCGACGATGCGGCATGGGTCGCCTACCGGCTGGCGGAAAGCCTGCCCTTGGAAGCCGGCCTCCGGCAGCAGCTCCTCGAAGCGCGCGATCCTCTGACAGCCCTCAACGAAGTCCGAGCCTTTCTGCAATCCAAAGCGGTCACGGTGTAGCGCCACCGGAGCGTCTCATCTAGACGACGGCCCGGAGACAACCGGCGCATGACGGCGTCTTATCCCAGCGTCAACCTCTGCTCGCCATCGGAATACTTTTCGACAGTTCATTGACATTATTAGACAGGGCGTCTGCCGCCCCTTATCTTCCGCGGCGCAACGCCAAAACCATATGTCGAATACGACGTTGCGCAATGGGTCGGTCATTGGCGGACACAAGCGGACTCGATGGCGCTCGGACAAGTCGAACAGCGGCGCGCAGACGGCGTGCTCCACCAGGCGGCTCTGGCTAAACACGGTAGCGCCTCATCGCGCAACCACGCTTGCGGCTTCACCTTGCTCGATACCGCCATCACCTTGGTCATCGCCGGTTTGCTGGTGCAGATCGTCGTAACCGGCCAGCAATTGATCCATAACGCCCGCGTGCGCGACGTCATGGCCCAGCAGACTGGCGCGGAAGCGGCTGTTGTGGCGTTTCAAGATCGCTATCGTGCGTTGCCGGGCGACTATGCATTCGCCAGCGTGAACATTGCCTGCGATCCCGCGCCTTGCATCAACGGCAATGGCAACGGGCACATCGAAGCGGGCACAGCGGGCGCGATTCACGAAGAGATCCTGGCATGGCAGCACCTCAGCGCTGCCGGCTACCTCCAGGCGGCCTATCGGATGGCTGGCGTAGGCGAGAACACGGCCACACCGCTGAACACGCCCAGGAACGTGTTCGGCGGCTACCTCGAGATCGCCTATGACTCGAACTGGGGATACAGCGGCAACACCGCTCCAAGGCACAACATCAAAACCGGGAACTACGTTCCGGTAAGCGTGCTGAGCGAAGTCGACCGTAAGATCGACGATGGGCTGCCCGGAGCGGGCCGCTTTCAGTTTTCGCGCTATGCCGGCTTCGGCGCCATTCCGGCAGCCGGTGGCACAACCGGTGCGTGTACCGACGCAGACACCATCAACGCGGCCTGGGCCAACACGGCCGACAACGACAACTGCGGCGCTGCGACCTTGCTCTACTGACCAAGGCCAGATAACTGCTGCAGCAAGGCCCGCACCGGCGCAGGTATGGCATAGCTCAAAGCAGCCTCGATATCGATCCATGCCACGCCGGGCTCCCCAAGTACGGCCGTGCGGCGCTTCACATGCAGCAATACCGGATAAATACGTAACCGATAGTGCGTGAACCCATGCTCAATGGGCGCGAGCGCCACGGGTTCCCCCAACTGCACGGCGAAGCGCGCTGCGTGCGCACTGACTTGCTCTACGGTAGCCTCAGGAAAGCACCACATGCCCCCCCAGATGCCAGGGGCTGGCCGCTTTTCCAGCAATACCTCCGCGCCATCGAGCAGCACCACGAATCGGGTCTCGCGCTGTGGCAGCGGCTTGGCCGGACGTGGAGCCGGCAACTGCGCAATAAGACCCTGCACATGCGCGACGCAGTCCTGTGCAACCGGACAGGCGGCGCAACGAGGCGCCTGGCGCGCGCAGAGGCCGGCCCCGAGATCCATCAATCCCTGCGTGTACGCTTCGATATCGGCGCTGGGAAGCAATGCCTGCGCGGCCTCCCAGAGCCGATCCTGTACCTTCTTCTCACCGGGGTAGCCCGCGATCCCTTGATGACGCGCCAGCACACGCTTCACGTTGCCATCGAGAATCGCGTGCCGTGCGCCCGATGCGAACACACAGATGGCCGCGGCCGTCGAGCGGCCTATGCCGGGCAATTCCACGACGGCACCGAATTCCTGCGGAAACACGCCGGCGTAGCGGTCACACACGAGCCGCGCTGTGCGATGCAGATTGCGGCCGCGCGCGTAATAGCCCAGCCCGCTCCAATGCGCGAGAACCTCGTCTTCGCTCGCTTGCGCGAGCGAGCGCAGGTCGGGGAATCGCTGCAGGAAGCGCAGATAGTACGGGATCACGGCGGCGACCTGGGTCTGTTGCAGCATGATCTCGGAGAGCCAGATGCGGTAGGCATCGCGGGTATTCTGCCAGGGCAGATCGTGACGACCCTGGGTACGGTGCCAGGCGATGATACGTTCCGAGAAGGTCGGGATTCGTGAATCGGGAGCACTGCCTGGTGATTGGTGATTCGTGATTGGTGATTCGTGATTCGGCACGAGCAATACCTTAGGCTCTAGGCATGAAGTCACGAGTCACTATTCACGAATCACGGCGTGAGTCAAGCGTCAGCGCAAGAGCCCGCGCAACTTATCCTTGATCTCATCCTCGGGCCGTTTGGGCTGACTGGCGCCGGTATTGCCGCTCTGCGTCCCGGACTTTCGCTCATTGTCGAGCAGCTTGCCGAGGTCCTTGAGCTGACCTTTTTCTAGCTTCTTGACTTCTTCCTTGAGCGCTTCGCGGGCCGTGGCCTTGAGTGCGTCTTTGCCGGCCCCACCGAACATCTGGCTGAATTCGACTTTGTACTTCAACGCATCGAATGGACCGGATACCCGCACCGGGATGGTGAAGCCCTTGAGCTCACCGAGCTCTTTGCCGCCCTGCCCCGCCATAGTGGACACCACTGCGGTCTTCACGACGTAATTGACGCTGTCCGCGGCGATGTCGACGTCCCCGGCACCGGTGACGCGCAGAAACGGCGACTTGAGGCTCAAGTCTTCGTTGTGTGCCACGCCGTTCTTGATCGCAAAGGTCGCGGACAAATCGGAGAAATCGGTCTTTTCCTTCTGGCTGCCGCTGCCCTCCGCGTCCTGCCCGCCAAATTTGGCTTTCACTGTGCGCACCGCACCCGCCAGATCGATGCCTTTGATCGCGCCATCGCGCAGCTCCATGCGGACATTTCCGTTCAACGCCCGCTTGAGCTGGCTGACCAGCGTCCCGGCTGTGATCACATCGAGTGTG
>JBGQKF010000437.1:0-4203 GCA_041499435.1 Gammaproteobacteria bacterium | reverse complement strand
GCGAGCTACACGTCTAACTCCGGCTGCCACGTCCACTTGCAGGCGAGGGGGGCTTGCAGGTGAGAGTCTATGTTCGCATCACAAGAGAGAGCAACGACGTATTTGCTTCTGCGCCTTGAGATTGCGCAGTCACTTCAACCGTGCAAGCCGCTGTCGCCCCTTCTCCGCAGCATCGCTCTGCGGATAGCGTGTGATCAGGTCTTCCCAGGCGCGACGCGCGCCGGCAGCATCGCCCAGCGCGGCATAGGCACTGCCCAGGTTCAAGATCGCGTCGGGGACCTTAGGACTGTCGGGATAGTTATTGATCAGCGCTTGCTGCGCGCCGGCCGCCGACTTGAAATCGCGCAGGTTGAACCACGCATCGCCGATCCAGTATTGCGCGTTGGGGGCCAGCGGATCGCGCGGATAGCGCTTCACGATACCGTCGAATGCGGCGATCGCGCCTTGATAGTCTCCGGCGCGGTAAGCGGCCAACCCGCCGTCATAGGCTTTGCGCACATGCTGATCGGAGCTGGTTGGCGCCGCGGCAGCGGTCGCGGTCGGTGGTGCAGGGCGAGTCGGCGGGGTGGGCGCCGTGGGCTGCGTAATGGGTGGCGTAGTGGTAACCGGCGGTGAATTGCCCGCTGGAGCGGCCGGTACGGAAGCGACGTTGCCCGCCCCAGCGCCCTGCTCCACACGCTTGATGCGCGCATCGAGATCGGCGGGCGAGGCCGGCTTGGGGCGCGCCTCAGCTTCACTCACCGGAGGCGCCGCATCAGCGCGAGGCGCTGCATTGGCCGCGCTCTGCTCGATCCGGCGCACGCGTGTGTCCAGATCGAGATACATGTCGCGCTGTCGCTTCTGCGCGTTCTCCAGCCCGTTGCTCAGCACTTCGAGCTGGCCGCGCAGGCGATTGATCTCGGATTGCAGGTCCTCGACCTGATTCATGAGCTCGATCACACCAGGCGCGCGACCATCGGCTGCGTGGCGGGTCGCCGGCGGTGTCTGCGCAGGAGGCTGCGTGGCCGCAGGCGGAGTTTGCGTCTGCGCGACGACCGCCTCGCCTTCGCGCGCGGAGGCGCCGAAGCTGCACAGGAGCAGCCCCCCGGCAAGGAAGGCCGAAGTTGGGAGCGATTCGCGGCGGACGTTCACAATCACCTGCGCGAGCCGCCGCTTGCTGTCGCCGAGGCGATGCTACTGCCCCTTATCGATCCCGGCGTACATCAGGTCGCTGCGCCGATTCTCCGCCCAGGCATCGTCATCGTGACCCATGGACTTCGGCTTCTCCGACCCGAAGCTGACGGTTTCGATCTGCTTGCCGGGAACCCCGAGCAACGTCAATGCGCGCTTCACGGAATCCGCACGGCGCTGGCCGAGCGCAAGGTTGTACTCGCGGCTGCCACGCTCGTCGCAATTGCCTTCCACGCGGATCTTCATCTCCTTGTGCTCGAGCAGAAACTTGGCATGCGCCTCGACCACCGGCTGAAATTCCTCTTTGATGTTGTAGGCGTCGAAGTCGTAGTAGATGCTGCGCTTGGACAGCGGGCTGCTCGGGTCTTTGAGCATCGTGGCCGGATCGGAGAGCGACTTCTCGCTCATGCCGCTCTCGGGCAGCGGCTTGACCACGGGCTGCTCCCCTTCGGCGGCGCGGCGCGCGGCTTCGTCCTGCTTGCGCTTCTGCTCTTCCATCTGCCGCTTGAGCTCATCCTGCTCCTGCTGGATCTTGGCCTGCTTCGCCGCCTCGTCCTTGTTCTTTTCGTCGAACAGATCACGCTGCTCGACGTTAGCCTTCGACTGCTGGCTGCCGCCCTTGGAACTGCAGCCGGTCACCACCAGCATGGCGACGCAAATCGCGATCAACACTTTGTTCATCGAGAACTCCCTCCTAGTGTTTGCACGTCCGGTCAATCCGTAGCGTGACTTCAGCGCGGGTTCACCAGTGGTCCCCACGCCGGCTCGCGCACATCTTGCGCAGACGCTGTGATCTTCTGCTTGATGCGGCCGTCGCTCGAAACGGCGGCTAATATACCATGCCCCCCTACGATGGACGCGTACAGAATGAGGCGGCCGTTCGGTGCGAACGCCGGGGACCCGTCGAGCGGACTGTCGGTCAGTATCTGCGTCTGGTGCGTCGCGAGATCCATGATCGCCAGGCTGTAGCGGCTCTGCGCGCGCTGAATGTAGGCGAACGTCTTGCCGTCCGGACTGTAGCGCGGGGTCACATTGTAGTTGCCCTCGAAGGTCATGCGTTCGACATTATCGCCGTTTAGTCCCATGCGATAAACCTGCGGGCTGCCGCCGCGATCGGAGGTGAACAGCAGGTACTTGCCGTCGGGCGAGAAGCTCGGCTCGGTGTCGATCGAGTTGCTGTTGGTGACCCGCGTCAGGCCGGTGCCGTCGGGATTGAGCAGATAGATCTGCGACACCCCGTCTTTGGACAACGCCAGCGCCACGCGCTTGCCGTCGGGCGACCACGCCGGCGCGCTGTTGATGCCGTCATAAGCGGCCAGTACACGGCGTGTGCCGTCCACCAGATTGTGCACGAACACGATCGAGCGCCGCTGCTCGAAGGACACATAGGCGATGCGCGTGCCGTCCGGCGACCAGGCCGGCGAGATGATCGGCTCCTTGTGCGCAAGAATGAATTGCGAGTTGAAGCCGTCGGCATCGGCCACATGCAGCTCGAAGCGCTGCGGGAAGCGCGCCACGTACGCAATGCGCGTGCTGAACACGCCCGGCTCGCCGGTCAGCTTCTCGTAGACGAGATCGGCGATCTTGTGGGCAATCGCGCGCAGCTGCGGCACGGTGATCGTATACGCGTAGCCGACCACCTGCGCTTCCTTGGCGGTGTCCAGCATGCGAAAGCGTACTTCCACCTTGCCATCGGCGCGCGGGGTCACCTTGCCGATCACCAGCGACTGCGAGCCACGGTTCTTCCAGTAACGATAGTTGACCTCGTTCGGCTCGGAAGGCAGGGGTCGCACCGAGCCGATGTCCTGTATGCGAAAGCGGCCACTTCGCGCGAGATCGGCCGAGACCACTTCGCTGATGCGCTGCTGAAACTTGTCCTCCTGTGCGAGCGGCAGCACGGTGATCGGGATCTGATCCGATCCGCCGCCGATGATCTCGATGGTGAGCTGCGCACGCACCGTCGCTGCACTGAGACATACGAGGCAGACGACGATACGCGAGAACAAGGAGGTGCGGCCGGGAGACGTTTTGGTTATGCCGTTATCTTTCATTTGCGCAAATTGTACCAGCGTGGTTTCACTCGAATGGACGGAACTCGTACTTCGCCTCGCGCAGCTGCTGGAACAGCTCCGGCTCGCTCGGCACGGGCAGCGGCTCGGCGGCACGGATCGCGCGCTCTACGGCAGCGTCATAAGCCGGTACGCCGCTCGATTTTACCAGTCTGATGTCGAGCACTTCGCCGCCCGGCAGCAGAGTCACGCTGTAGATCGCTTTCGGGTTGCCGGTCATGCCAGGGGGCACCACCACGCGCCCGCGCACCTTGAGCTTGATGCGATCGACGTACTGATTGAGCAGCTTTTGCTTCGCGGCGAGCGCCTCGGCCTCGGCGCGCTTGCGCGCTTCGTCTTCAGCACGCTGGCGTGCGGCGAGCGCGAGCTTCTGCTGCTCTTCGACGATCGCCGCCCGGCGCGCTTCGGCTTCGCGCTCGAGCCGGCGCTCGTCTTCGCGGCGCACCTCCTCGAGCTGGCGCTCCTGCTCCCGCTTGCGCGCCTCCTGCTCACGTTTGAGCTCGGCCAGGCGCTGATGCTCCTCTTTCTTGCGCGCCTCCTGTTCTTTGCGCGATTCTTCTTTCTGACGGCGCTCTTCTTCCCGCTTTTGCCGCTCCTCTTCTCTGCGCGCCTGCTCTTCGGCCTTCTTCTGCTCCAGCTTGCGCTGTTTTTCCTTGAGCTCGATCTCCGCGCGCGCAGGCTGCGTCTCGACCACAGGCTTGGGCTCCGGCGCCGGCTTGGGCGGCGGTGCGGGCTTGGGCGGCTCGGGCTGCGGCTCTGCCTTTGGAGGGGGCGGGGGCGGCGGAGGTTCCGGCTCGGGGAGCGCAACCGGCTTGGCGCGAGCAGGAATCTCCTGCCACAGGTCGGCTACCAGCGGCATCGGCGTGCGCTGCTGCCAGCTGATGCCGAACACCAGCAGCGCAACGAATGCGATGTGTACGACGACAGCCAGGACGCCCGAAGTGAAGCGTCCGGGCTCATGTTG
>JBGQKF010000436.1:0-4214 GCA_041499435.1 Gammaproteobacteria bacterium | reverse complement strand
GTTTCGCCATTCGATTCCCGCCGCACGTAATAGTCGCTCAAACGCACGAAGATCAGATGCTCGGTCGTGCCGGCGGCGAAGAATTCGCGGCCCGCGCGCGGCTCTTCACGACGCTCGATGTTGAGCGGGCCCCAGTTGAGCGGCCAGCTGGAAACCTTGACCGCATGCAGGCGTGCCTTGTGCATCTCGATCGCTTCGGACGAATGCGATCGAGACGCTGCGTCGCCTGCGCCCGCCGCATCCTTCATCGAGTTGTCTTCGTTGGGGCTTCGCTTGTCCACACGCACTTGCGTCCACAGGAACGTTGTGGTCTTGCCGGAAGGTCCGGCTGACCGGTCAGGCTCAATCATAGCGTGGAGAAGAGATTGGGGTCAGCGGTTGACCGAATGCCTTTGCGGCCGCCGGATATTTTTCGCGCAGCCGGTGTCCCTTGTGATGTAACTTCCACCAACGCAAGGAGGCAACCATGATTCGCAGCGCAGCGGCCGTCTGGCAAGGCGGCCTCAAGGACGGCTCGGGACGATTGTCCACACAGAGCGGCGTGTTCAAGGATCAGCCGTATTCCTTCCAGACCCGCTTCGGCGATGCCAGGCTCGTGAGCTGATACGGCCGTCGCCGCCCTTGCTTTAGAATAGCGTCGAGGTGAGACAACGGAGAGCGGCATGACCATTCAAAAGGTAGGCATCATCGGCGCGGGCACCATGGGCAACGGCATTGCGCAGGTCTGCGCCGTGGCCGGTGTCGATGTGGTGATGGTGGATGTGAACGACGCCGCGGTCGAGCGCGGTGTCAGCGCCATCGGCGGCAGCTTAGAGCGGCTGGTGAAGAAGGAGAAATTATCCACGGCCGACAAGAACAAGGCGCTGGCGCGCGTGAAGGGCACGGCGGACTACGGTGCGATCAAGGGCGTCGATCTGGCGATCGAGGCGGCTACCGAAAACGTCGAGCTCAAGCTGCGCATCCTGAAGCAGCTCGACTCGCTGCTCGCGCCGGATACCGTGATCGCGACCAACACCTCGTCGATCTCGATCACACAGCTCGCGGCGGTGGTGTCCAAGCCCGAGCGCTTCATCGGCATGCACTTTTTCAATCCGGTGCCGGTGATGGCGCTGGTGGAGCTGATCCGCGGTCTGCAGACCGCAGACGACACGCACGCGATCGCGGAGGGCTTCGTCAAAGCAATCGGCAAGACGCCGATCTCGGTGAAGAACAGCCCGGGCTTCGTGGTCAATCGGGTCCTCTGCCCGATGATCAACGAAGCGATTTTTGTGCTCCAGGAAGGGCTCGCGAGCGCCGAGGAGATCGACAGCGGCATGCGGCTCGGCTGCAATCATCCGATCGGGCCGCTCGCGCTCGCCGACCTGATCGGGCTCGATACCATGCTGGCGGTGATGCGCGTGTTCTACGAAGGCTTCAACGATCCGAAGTATCGGCCGGCGCCGCTGCTGATCGAGATGGTGGCGGCCGGCTATCTGGGACGCAAGACCGGACGGGGCTTCTATCGGTACGGCTCCTGAGCCTGCGGTCTCAGGCTAAGAACTATGTCAGCCGGCTACCCGCAGCGTATCGTCTGTCTGACCGAAGAGCCCACCGAGGTGCTGTACGCGCTCGGCGAAGCCCATCGCATCGTCGGCATCTCGGGCTTCACCGTGCGTCCTGCACGCGCGCGGCGCGAAAAGCCCAAAGTCTCCGCCTTCACCAGCGCCAGGATCGACGAGATCCTCGCGCTCACGCCCGATCTCGCCATCGGCTTTTCCGACATTCAAGCCGACATTGCACAGGCGCTGATCAAACAGGGCGTCGAAGTCTGGATCAGCAATCATCGGTCGGTGGACGGCATCCTCGGTTATGTACGGCGGCTGGGCGCGCTGGTCGGTGCATGGGATAAGGCTGAGCTCTATGCGCGTGAGCTTGAATCCCATGTCGATGCCGTGCGCGCGTCCGCCGCGCGCCTGGCGTGGCGTCCTCGCGTCTACTTTGAGGAATGGGACGAGCCGCAGATCAGTTGCATCCGCTGGGTGAGCGAGCTGATCGGCATCGCCGGCGGGCAGGATGTGTTTCCCGAGCGGGCGGCTGCGAGCCTCGCGCGTGAGCGCATTCTCGCGGATCCGCAGGAAGTCGTTGCGCGCGCGCCGCAGATCATCATCGGCTCGTGGTGCGGCAAGAAGTTTCGCCCGGAGCGGGTGGCCGCGCGCTCCGGCTGGGACGCCATCCCAGCCGTGCGCGATGGCGAGCTGCACGAGATCAAGTCGCCGATCATCCTGCAACCCGGACCGGCTGCGCTGACCGACGGGCTCGATGCGCTGCATGCGGTGATGTCGGGCTGGGCGGCAAGGTACGCTAGGACGGCGGCGTAGACGCAAAATGCTCTAAACCGAAGAGCAGTAGACGCAAAGGGTGCAAAGAGAGGCAAACAAGGCCGCAAAGCAAGTAATGCGTGAAAGTCGGCACTTGACCTATCCGACATCGTCGGTAGAAATCGTGATCAATGTCCCTTCGCGAATTTCCGGAGGCGACCCTGAGCGGCCTACGAACTATCCAACAGCGGCCCTTCGACGGAATGCGCGGCGAGCGCTGTTACTCAGGTCCGGATGCATCGTGACGAGATCTGAAGACCCCTGAGGCGGTTGAGCGTACCATCCTGCAGTCGGTCCCGTTGCGCGGCAACGAGGTGAGGTGGTGAAGCACCGCGGCTGAGCGGCCATAGCGGTACGGTGACCATGACATCAGACTGAAGGGCTCCGGGGGAGAGGATATATGAAACACGGAACAGCTGCTGTGCTGCTCCTTGCGACTGCGCTGCTCACCAGCCTCGGCTGGACTGGAGCGGGCTGGGCACAGGCCAAAATCCCGCGCATTGGCATTCTCACCTTCTACGCACACGCAACCCAAGGGCAATGGTTCGAGCCCTTCCATCGCACGCTTGCCGACCAAGGATGGATCGAGGGCAAAAACGTCTTGTTCGAATTCCGTAGTGCCCAGAGCGACCCATCGCATCTCGCCGAGGCCGCCACTGACCTCGTCCGGCTCAAGGTCGATGTCATCGTGGGCGTCGGTGCACCCTGTGTGCGTGCCGCCCATGCAGCGACCCGCACGATCCCGATCGTCGCGAGCGACAATACGACCGACCCTGTTGCCGAAGGCTATGTCGCGAGCTACGGGCGGCCCGGTGGAAATCTCACCGGGGTTTTTCTGGACGCTCCCGAATTCGTGGGGAAGTGGTTTCAGCTCTTAACGGCCATAGTCCCTGGCCTGTCACGCGTTGTGGTGCTCTGGGACCCCAGCGCAGGCGCTGCGCACCTGAAGGCCGTGCAAGACATTGCTCGGTCGCTGCGTATACAACTCCAGGTTGTTGAGGTGCGCAAGTCGGTCGACATTGACAAGGCTTTCTCCGCATTCAGCCGGCACCCGCAAGCCCTCATCATCCTGCCTTCGCCGATGATCTATGTGGAGAGCGACCGCCTCGCCAAGTTGGCACTGAAGCATCGGCTGCCTGCGACATCGATGGCCAGGCCGTTCGCCGAAGATGGCGGCGCGCTATCCTATGGTCCCGAAGAGGCCTCGGCGTTTGAGCGGGTTGCTGGCTTGGTGGCCAAGATCCTTGGTGGCGCCAACCCAGCCGAGCTTCCTGTGGAACGGCCGACGAAGGTCCAGCTCGTTGTCAACCTGAAGACCGCGAAAGCCTTTGGCCTGACCGTCCCCGAATCGGTCTTGTACAGAGCGGACGAGGTGATCCGCCGACAGGCAGCTCTTGGCCGATCGCGTTGCTTCAGACATGTGGCCTGACCAGCAGGGGCCGACGTCGATTCTTGGTTCACTCGCCGAGCACGGCGACTCGATTACCACGTCGACGCACGGACCAGATTGCTACACTAATGCGTGAACCAATACCTGGAGGCGCGTAACTCCCATGTCCGAGATCATCTTGCATCACTACCCCGAGTCCCCCTTCGCAGAAAAAATCCGGGCGATTCTCGGATTCAAGCGATTCAGCTATCGATCGGTATTGGTACCGATGATGTTGCCGAAGCCCGATGTGATTGCGCTCACCGGCGGCTACCGACGTACGCCCATATTGCAGATTGGCAGCGATATCTATTGCGATATTGCTCTGATCGCGGACGTGTTGGAATGTGTTCAGCCGGAGCCGACGTTTTACCCGTAGGTGCATGTCGCCAGCGCTCGCATTCTCGCGGCGTGGGCAGACCAGCATT